>DGUF01000015.1:0-1761 GCA_002394525.1 Lachnospiraceae bacterium UBA4317
CCCGGCAACATGATCGCCCAGTCGGCCCTGGAGCCCCTGGGACTCAAGTTCGGTTTCTTTGAATACGCCATCGTCGGTCTCCCCATCCTGGTCTGCGGCATCATCTTCTACGCGACCATCGGCTTCCGCCTCCTGCCCAACCACGAGACCACAGACGACGGCGGCTCCGTCTTTGACGATCAGAAGGATTTTTCCAAAGTCCCTCAGTGGAAAAAGACCCTGTCCCTGGTCATCCTGATCGCCACCCTGGCCGCCATGATCTTTGAAGACCAGATCGGGATCAAGCTCTGTATCTCCGGCTGTGCCGGCGCCATCCTCCTGATCCTGACCGGCGTCATCTCCGAGAAAGAGGCGCTCAAGTCCATCGACCTCAAGACCATCTTCCTCTTTGGCGGCACCCTGTCTCTGGCAGCGGCCCTGCAGGATACCGGCGCGGGGGAGATGATCGCGAATAAGGTCATCGGAGCCCTGGGAGCTGATCCCTCCCCCCTGCTCTTTACCTTCGTCGTCTTCATCCTCTGCTGTGTCATGACAAACTTCATGTCCAACACGGCGACGACCGCCCTGATGGCCCCCATCTGTCTCTCCATCGCCCAGGGTATGGGCGCGGATCCCAGAGCAGTCCTCATGGCCTGTGTCATCGGCGGCTCCTGTGCCTACGCCACCCCGATCGGCATGCCTGCCAACACCATGGTGGTCGGCGCAGGCAACTACAAGTTCATTGACTATGTGAAGGCAGGCCTTCCCCTGATCGTCATCGCGACCGTCGTCAGCATGATCATCCTGCCCATTGCCTTCCCCTTCTATCCGTAAGCATAAAAAAGGGGGAAACAGAGCCATCCTCAGGCAGGCAGACGGAAAATAAAAAACTGCACGATTCCAAAGAAAAATATATTCAGGATCTCATCATGATTCCATAGAAAGGAGTATTCCATGTCACACGAAACACAGCTCAAGAAACTGAAAGACATCATGGCCCAGTTTGTCGGCTTTACCGGCATCAAGCTGCCGGACGACGTCATCGCCAAGCTCAAAGAGCTCAGCGAAAAAGAGACAGATCCCATGCCTAAGACCATCTACGAGACCATGTTCCGCAACCAGGAGCTGGCTGTCAAGCTCGGCCGCCCCTCCTGCCAGGACACCGGAGTCCTCCAGTTCTGGGTAAAATGCGGCACCCGCTTCCCTTACATCGACGATCTGGAAGTCCTGCTCAGGGAAGCAGTCGTTCAGGCGACCTTTGACACACCCCTGCGCCACAATTCCGTCCAGACCTTTGACGAGTACAACACCGGCAAAAACGTCGGCAAGGGCACACCGACTGTCTGGTGGGACATCGTCCCCCACTCCGACCAGTGCGAGATCTACACCTACATGGCCGGCGGCGGATGCACCCTTCCCGGCAACGCGACTGTCCTCATGCCCGGCGAAGGCTACGAAGGCATCACCAAATTCGTCCTGGACCGCATGACGACCTACGGCCTCAATGCCTGTCCTCCCCTCCTGGTCGGTGTCGGCGTCGGCACCTCCGTCGAGACCGCTGCCCTCAACTCCAAAAAGGCCCTGATGCGGCCCATCGGCTCCCACAATGACAACGCTAACGCCGCAAAGATGGAAAAACTCCTCGAGGACGGCATCAATGCCATCGGCCTCGGACCTCAGGGCATGGGCGGAAAGTACTCCGTCATGGGCGTCAACATCGAAAATACAGCCCGCCATCCCTCCGCCATCGGCGTCGCGGTCAACGTCGGCTGCTGGAGCCAC
>DGUF01000015.1:1840-2618 GCA_002394525.1 Lachnospiraceae bacterium UBA4317
AGAGGCCACATCGTCTTTGACAAGGACCTCAACTTTACCGTGGATACCCACACCGGATTCGAGTACAAAGAGAAAGCGTGACAAAGGGACAGGCACCCTGTCACACTGCAGTGTGAACGTGTGATCTTCATTCACACCGGATCAGCTCAACATGATAAAAAAGAGACACTCACCCCAGTCGTGTGCATTCGATCAGTAAAACAGTGTCTCATGGCTTTTTCAAAACGATATATCCCTGAACAAGACCGAAGGAAGCGAGTCTTGCATTGAAAGAGAGGTTTAAAATGGCAGTAGAAATCAGAGACGGCAAAAAGATCCTGGTCACTCCCGTTTCCGCGGAGGACCTCAAAGATATCCATATCGGCGACATCATTTACCTGACAGGCGACCTGACTACCTGCCGCGACGTGGCTCACCGCCGCGTAGTCGAGGAAGGCAGGCAGATCCCTGTAGACGTCAGAGATGCAGCCATCCTTCACGCGGGTCCCATCATCCGTCCTCTGGGTGATGACAAATACGAGATGGTCTCTGTCGGACCGACCACCTCCATGCGCATGGAGAAGTTTGAGTATGAATTCGTCAAGACCACCGGCGTCCGCGTCATTCTGGGCAAGGGCGGCATGAAGGAGAACACCGAACGCGCCTGCAAAGAGTTCGGTGCCATCCACTGCGTCTTCCCCGCCGGCAATGCCGTCGTCGCCGCGACCGAGGTCGAAGAGATTGTCGAGGCACAGTGGAAAGACCTGGGCATGCCTGAGACCCTCTGGCACAGCCACGT
>DGUF01000015.1:2691-11720 GCA_002394525.1 Lachnospiraceae bacterium UBA4317
GAGTTCGGCCCTCTGATCGTCTCCATCGATTCCTACGGAAGAAACTACTTCGAAGAGAAGAAAGTGGAGTATAATAAGAAAAAGGACGAGCAGGTGGAACTGATCAGCAGGCAGGTCGGATTCATCAAATAAGGGTTTGTCGAGGTGAGGGGACGGGCCTCAGCGGATCCATCCTTTGGACATGAAAGCTCTTCGCGCGGAGATACCAGGGCTTGCGTCTGCTCGGGGCGGGCAATGTCCCAACTCGCATCCCGTGTTGAAGACACGGGATGCTCAGACAGTGCGGACAACAATTTCCCGGCTGTGAGAGCCGGGAAATTGACCCGCCCCTCTCATCCGCTTCGCCAGGTATCTCCAGCGCTCATCACATCATGTCCGTCAGGATGGACCCGCTTCGGCCCTGACTCCCGCTCCCCCGGCAAATTGGGAAGATGAGGCTCGTTCCTTCCCAGGCAGTGTGGCCGGAGATGACAAGGGGACAGGTGTGACAGAGGGACAGGCACCGTGTCACACTGCTGTGACACGGTGCCTGTCCCTCTGTCACACCCGGCTCGTCCCTTCCCTGCAAACCCTCATTTACAGGACAGCTGATACGGAGGAGTATTTATGAAAGACTATAGGATCGCAGTGATCGCAGGCGACGGGATCGGCCCGGAGGTCATGGCGGAGTGTAAAAAAGTGCTGGATGCCGCAGCAGCCATGGACGGCGGATTCCGCTTTGATTTCACAGACTTTCCCTGGGGCTGTCAGTACTATCTGAAGACCGGGAAAATGATGCCGGAGGACGGGATCGAGACCCTGCGCGGCTTTGACGCGATTCTGCTGGGCGCCGTGGGCTATCCGGGGGTCCCGGACAATATCTCCCTGCGCGACCTCCTGATCCGGATCCGGCACGATTTCGACCAGTATATCAACCTGCGGCCGGTGAAGCTTCTGCAGGGTGCAGACTGCCCACTCAAAAATGTGAAGCCGGAGGAGGTCAACATGACCTTTATCCGGGAAAACACGGAAGGGGAGTACTCTGGCCAGGGCGCCTGGCTCTATAAGGGGCAGCCGAATGAAGTGGTCATCCAGGACAGTGTATTCTCCAGAAAAGGGACGGAGCGCGTGATTCGCTATGCCTATGAGCTGGCCAGAAAGGAGCATAAAACCCTGACCAGCGTCAGCAAGGCCAATGCCCTCAACTACTCCATGGTATTCTGGGACAGTATTTTTAAAGAAGTGGGCGAAGAGTATCCGGATGTCGAGACGCATTCGCTTCTGGTGGACGCGGCGTCCATGTTTATGGTCAAAGACCCTGCCCGTTTCCAGATCGTTGTCACATCCAACCTCTTCGGTGACATACTGACCGACCTGGGCGCCGCCATTGCCGGCGGCATGGGCCTGGCGGCCGGCGCCAACCTCAATCCGGAGCGGAAATTCCCCTCCATGTTTGAGCCCATCCACGGTTCGGCCCCGGACATCGCAGGGACACAGACCGCCAATCCCCTGGCGGCCATCTGGTCCGCCTCCCAGCTCCTGGACTTTTTCGGGCATGAGGACCTGGGCAAAAAGATCCTGGACACCATGGAGATCATGCTGTCTGACCATCAGGACAGCCTGACCCCGGACCAGGGCGGCAGCGCCACGACTTCAGAGTGCGGAGATGCATTTGTCAGGTTACTGCATGCATAAATGAGTCAGGCTGATACGTCCCCGCTGACTCCCCGTCCCCGCCGGATTCCCCCTGGAGAGCATCGCGTCGAAAAGGAAAGGACTGGATAAAGCCCCGTATTTGCTTTATTATCATAAAGGAGGCAGTCTCAGCGCTTCTGAAAAAAGGGGATCTGACTGCCTCGGGGATGTGGCAGATCTGAATGATACAGGCAGACCCGGCAAGATGGTCTGAACAGTGGGGACAGATATGGATATGGATGGACAGGAACAGGAAAAGGTGCCCTATGGAGAACAGCTCTACAGAGTGCTCTTTCAAATTGTCGGAAATAAGAAAAACGCAAGCCTCCTGGAGAGCCTGCGCGGGGAAAACGCGGTCCTGACCTGGCTGGTGCGCCAGCAGGAGGATGTTCATCCCGGAGACCTGGCGGAAAAGCTGTCACTTGTTCCGGGAAGAATGACGGATATTCTCAAGACCCTTGAGAAGAAGGGAATGATCCGCAGGGAACGCGATCCGGAGGACCGCAGGCGGGTCCTGGTCAGGATCACCCCCAAGGGGGCCCGCAGCGTGATGGACCGCCGGGAACAGATCCGGGTCCAGTACAGCGGCCTCTATGAGGAGCTTGGTCTCGATGACACCATTAAGCTGATCGAGCTTCTGCACAAAGTGAACCGGTATTTCGATGAGATGTGAATCAAGAGGAGAGTCAGGGGGGACGTAACAGATTGACTCACTTGAATCATTGTGCAGTTATGATAAATTCACGCGCAAGGAGTTATAAAGTTTGTACATGTTTCGCATTGCGAAGTAAAATTTGTATCTGTATACTTTCTTTTGTCCGGCGGGAAAGGATGCCGGACCGGAGAAAGAATTTTTTTTTATTCATATATTTCGCATTGCGAAGCAAAAGGCCATAAGCCTGGCGGAAAGGAATGAATATGATCACAAGAGACAATATCCACACCCTGGGAGACCTGCTGGAAAACGCGGCCCTGGATTATGAAAACCAGGTCTTTGTCCGCTATGAGAAGGACGGGATCGTCTACGAGAAGGGCTACCGGACCTTCGCCATGGACGCGCGGGCAGTGGCCCACTGGGCTGTGAACAAGAGCGGGGAGCTGGGCAAGAAGCTCCATGTCGCCATGATCGGCAAAAACAGCTATGAGTATATGACGGTCCTGATGGGGGTCGCGGTTTCTGGCAATGTGGCGGTCCCGCTGGATGTGCAGCTGAGCAAGGAGGCCTTTGTCGAGAACCTGGAGCGGGCCGAGGCGGACATCCTCTTCTTTGATTATGAATATCTGAGCGAGGCGGAATACCTGCAGGAGGCCTGCGGCTGTGTGAAGGAGATCATCTGTATCCAGCAGCGCAAGCACCATTTTTCGACGCCCCAGATCCACAGGGAGTTCCGGATCCCGCATTTCTCCTATCTGGCGGAGCCCGGAGACTGCGCCGTGATCATTTTTACCTCCGGCACGACCGGCCACGGCAAGGGGGTCATGCTGTCCCACGCAAACCTTCTGGACAACCTCTTCAGTTCAGATGACGCCAGGGAGACCTGCCTGAGCATCCTGCCCATCCACCATGTCTTCTGCATCAGCGGTGACCTGCTGCTGGTCATGCGGTACGGGAGCACGCTCTGCCTCTGCGATGACGTGTCCAAGTTCCTCTATTACATCGACCTCTTCCAGCCGACCATGCTCAGGATCGTGCCCATGATGGCCAAGATGCTGCTCAACCGGGTGGCGATCGCGGCCAAAAAGCATCCGGACCAGGATCTGGACTATCTGAAGTCCCAGATCATGGGATCCAGGCTCCACAAGATCGTCAGCGGCGGCGGTTACCTGTCCGAGGCCCTGGCCAGGGGTCTGGCAGAGCTGGGCGTCGTCACGGGCCAGGGCTACGGCATGTCCGAGTGCGCCCCCAAGATCTCGGCGCCTGACTATGGAAATATGGAAAAGATCGCCTCCGTCGGCCGGCCCGTGCGCGGCTGCCAGGTCCGTTTTGTCGACGGGGAGATCCAGGTCAAGAGTCCCTCGGTCATGATGGGCTATATCAACGATCCCGAGCTGACTGCGGAGGCCCTGACGGAGGACGGCTGGCTCTGCACCGGCGACCTGGGCTACATGGACGAGGACGGCTACCTCTATCTGAACGGCCGCAAGAAGAACCTGATCATCCTCAGCAACGGCGAGAATGTGTCTCCCGAGCTGATCGAGAACAAATTCGACAGCGACCGTCTGATCCAGGATATCATCGCCTTCGGCGAGGGGGACGCCATCGAGGTCGAGGTCTATCCCAACTATGAATATGCCCAGGTCCACGAGATCCGGGATATCGAGGCGGCTGTCAATGAGATCATCGCGCAGCACAACGAGGACCTTCCCTCCTACGCGAAGATCTCTGGCTGCACGATCCGCAAAGACCCCTTCCCCAAGACGTCCTCCAAAAAGATCATCCGCAAGGTCTATTTCGATAATAAAGAGGCGAAGAGCGCCAGGAAAGAGAACCTCCTGCAGCCTGTCACGGAGCTTCAGCAGAAGCTGTCCGAGATCATCGCGGCCGTGACCGGCGGCGAGCCGATCGGCACGGACATGAACCTCTACCAGAACGGCCTGGATTCCCTGGCCAGCGTCATGCTGATCGAGGAGCTGCAGACCCAGCTGGATGTCGGCGTGACCCTGACCGAGCTCATGGAGTCCAACACCATCCTCAAGCTGGAGGACCTGATCCTGCAGAAGCAGGGCCAGGAAAAGATGGACTACAGCCCCCGCCCGGTCTATCCGTTGACCTCCATGATGATGTATTTTTCCTATATCATCGCCGGCAACACGACCGGCAACCTGCCCTTCGTCTTCCGTCTGGACGATTCGGTGGACCTGGACCGGCTCAGGGAGTCCTTCCGCAAGCTCATGAATGTCCATCCGGCCCTCAAGGCCATCATCAAACCCACGGAGCAGAAGTACTACGCGGTCTTCCGCGATGACGCGAGGGAGATCGAGATCCCCGTCCACCAGTGGACCGAGGCCGAGGTGGAGCAGAGGATGCAGGCCCTGCTGGTGCCCTTCCGCTATCGTGAAGACGACAATCTGGTCCATATCGCCCTGGCGCAGACCGAGGCCCACAAGTACATGTTCTTTGATGTGGCCCATGTCATCGGCGACGGGATCACCATGAACATCCTCATGGAGGACCTGAAAAAGATCTACGACGGGGAGGAGGTGCCCAAGGAGCGCTATTCCTTCTATGAATATATCCTGGATGCCAGGGCCAAAGAGGAGTCCGGCGTGCGCGAGCGCGACTGCGCGGCCGTTGATCAGCTGATGCAGGGTTACCGCATGCGCCAGTCCCTCCTGACCCGTCACGACAGGCAGGACTGCACAAAGGGCATCTACGGTGTCATCCGCCGCAGATTGGACCGGATCGTCCGCAAGGAGATCCTCTACTACTGCAAAAAGAACAACGTCTCGGAGAATGCCCTCTTCCTGTCGGCCTTCAACTACACGGCGGCCCTCTTCGCCGACGAGAGCGATGTTTTTGTCAACAGTATCCACAGCGGGCGGACCGACGGCCGCTGGACCGGCCTGGCCGGCTGCCTCTTCAAGACCTACCTGTGCAGGTACGAGCGGATCCCCCACGAGAAGGTCAATGAGCTGATCACCAGGACCGGCGGCCAGATCATGGAGACCATGAAAAACTACACGCCGGTCTCCAGGATGGGCGACATGTTCCTCCAGTACCAGGGCGATATCCTCAGCGTGCCCACGCCCGGCGATGCGCCCGGCGAGCGCCTGCACTGCCTGCAGCTGGATTCCCTGCCCTTCCACATGCAGATCATGTACGACGAGGACGGTTTTTACACAGAGCTCCGCTACTGGGAGAACCGCTTTGACCGGCAGACCCTGGAGATCTTCCTGACCTGCTACGAGGAGATCGTCCGGGCCATGATGGAGGAGACTTCGGTCCGCCGCCTCAAGCGCCACCTGCCCGACCAGGTCTATCCCATCCACTTCTACGTCAACGGGAGCAGCCTGAACGAGGAGGCCGGATTCGAGCTCCTGCCCGGAATCGACCGGGCGGTCAACCAGGACAGACGACTCAAGGTCTATATCCTGGACGAGGGCTACCGCAAAAAGCCCTACGGAGCCTGGGGCCCCCTCTATGTCATGGACTACCAGCCCGCCCAGGTCGGCGAGGTCATCGAGAATCCCTACGGCCCCGGCACCCTCTACGCGACCGGCCTCAAGGCCAGAATCCTGCCCGACGGCACGGTTGACTTCCTGGAGAAGTGCGGCAGAGAGGTCGTGACCGACGGCGTAGGCGGCCGCCGCTTCTTTGACCTGGCCGCGGCCGAGGCGAGACTGAAGGCCTGCGAAGGCATCCGGTCGGCAGCCGCCTACCTCAAGTACAATACCGCCACCAACGAGATGAACCTCTACGCGGACATCGAGGCGGAGCCCGGCTTTGACAGGGCCGCCTGCCTGGACCACCTGAAGGAGACCTGCCCGCCCGAGCTGGTGCCCGTGGACCTGATCCAGACAGGGGTCTGAAAGGCGGAGGAACGCCCGGCCTGAGGCGTCATCCCAAAGGCATTTCGCGACGCAGGTGCAGGCGATGGAAGGCTTGGAAAGCTTTCGGACCGGGAGCTCATTCCGGTAACGTGTCCTGCCTGAGGCTGGGACGCCGGGAAACGGAAAATACTTCCGGATATCGAAACCGGGAACCGAAACCCCTGCCTTCCGCCTGCCATCCGTGGCAAAGAAAGCAGCTGAAGAATATAGCAAGGATATAGCAAGAATATGGCAAGGAGCAGCAAGGAGCAGCCAAAGCGGCTGTTCCTTGTTTGCTTGTTTCGTTTTTCCTTGTTTTTTGCCCTGCAAATGGAAATATATTTCCATTAAACGGTTGAATGTTTCTTTTTGCGCTGATATGATAAATATGTAAATATGTAAAAGCTTCTGGATAATAAAAATGGCAGAGACTTATCCTGGCTTTGTCCGGAGAAAACCAGGATTCGGATCATGATTGACAATAAAAGGGAAAAGATGAAATAAACATAACAGCTGAGGTGGAACAGCTGAAATGGAATAGTCAAGATTCGACAGCGGGAAAGGAGGCCGGTGTAATGAGGGAGAACAACGATCATGAAAGGGCGGTTTTGATGGTTGTGGAAGAGATGCGGCTGCAGAAGACCCGGCTGCGCTATACCTATGCGGAGATCGCCAGACGGGCAGGCCTGCCGGTCGGCACCGTGCAGAAGGTCCTGACCGGAGCCACGGCCTCTCCCCGGGCCGCTACACTCCGGAAGCTGGAGGAGGTCCTGATGCCGGAGCAGGCGGAAAAAAGAAGCCGTTCTCTGTACCCGTCAGGGGAGCAGGGAGATTATGTGCTGTACCTGAGCGGGCCGGAAGCCGAGCAGAGGCGCCGGCGTTTTCTGGAGGATAAGGGAGGCTTCCGCTATTCGGACAGCCCGGTTCCGGAGCCTCCGCACGGGCTTCTGGCGGAACCGGAGCCTTCTTATGCATCTTCCCGTATTGCAGACAGCCTGGAGGCGCCAAACGGCAGGACCATTTTTGGAAATCCGCGCGGACCCTACACGCTTACAGACTATTACGCCCTTCCCGACGACCAGCGCGTGGAACTGATCGACGGATATTTTTTCAGGATGGAGGCGCCGACCGCTCTCCATCAGGAGCTTGTCATCGAGCTATCCTACAGATTTAAAGACTATCAGAAAAAAAAGCGGCCGGACTGCCGCGTATTTCCGGCCCCCTTCGATGTGCAGCTGGACAAGGATAAGTATACCATGCTGCAGCCGGATATCAGCGTCATCTGTGACAAGGGGCAGATCGTGCGCAGGGGCTGTTCCGGGGCGCCGGACTTTGTCGTGGAGATCCTCTCTCCTTCCACCAGGACCAAGGACATGTATATGAAGTTGGCAAAATATAAAAACGCCGGGGTCAGGGAGTACTGGATGGTGGATCCCAAAAACAAAAAGGTCCTGGTCTACTACTATGAGGACGAGGACCGCGCGGCTGTCTATGATCTGGATGCCCGTATCCCGGTGAGGATCAGCGGAGGGGACCTGGAGATTGACTTCGGGGAGATCATGGAAGACCTCCGCTATCTGACAGACCGGCCGGAGATGGAGGAATGAAAGGGAGAATAAACGGGATGTTAGTGAAGAAAGCGAAAAAAAGCGGAGTACAGAGATGAACGATGGCAGCAGGGCGGAGGGGCGCGAATGGATCCGGCACCCCTTCCCGCCCTTATACAATGAAGAATCGCGGATCCTGATCCTGGGCAGCTTTCCCTCGGTCAAATCCCGGGAAATGGCCTTCTTTTACGGCCACCCGCAGAACAGGTTCTGGAAGCTGCTCAGCCGCCTGCTGGAGGCGCCCTTTCCGGAGACCGTGCCGGAGCGGCGGGCCTTCCTGCTTGCCCACAGGATCGCGGTCTGGGATGTGATCGCCTCCTGCGAGATCCACGGATCTTCCGATGCCAGCATCCGCAATGCGGTTCCCAACGACCTGGGGCAGATCCTGGACCATGCGCAGATCCGGCAGATTTATGTCAACGGCCAGACCGCCGGCAGGCTCTACCGCAAATACCAGGAGAGGCCGCTCAGGGAAGACTATGGTGAGTGCGCGAAGGCGATTGTCCTGCCCTCCACCAGCCCTGCCAATGCCGCCTGGACCATGGACAGGCTGGCGCAGGCCTGGGGAGTGATCCTGGCGCAGCTGTGAGTCATAGGGACCTTCCAGCCAGACTCATTTTTGCCAGGCAATGGGGCTGGAGTCGCCGGAGGCGTTTCAGCCGGACGCATTTTTGCCGGATCATGCGGGGCACGGGAGTCGTTGGGGATGTCTCAGCCTGGCATGTTTTTGTCAGACAAGGGTTCGGCAAAAGGCAGGGAAAAGGAGTCACGGGAATCGAGAGAAACACCTGGCTGCAGATTCCGCGTGCACTGAAGGAAAGTCCATGGTACAATGTGCAGGCAGAACGATAGGAATGCAGAATATGCAAAAATAATGTATATAACCCTGGATAAGAGGGAAAACTACTGCATAACAGACAGAAAGCAGTAAAAAACCGACCGGAGGATCATCAGACAAGGAGGAAGATACATGGATTACGCACAGGTCGCGCTGGAAAAGCATAAGGAATGGAAGGGAAAGATCGAGATCGGTCTGCGCGCGCAGGTGGACAGCGCGGAGGCGCTGAGCATCGCCTATACGCCGGGCGTCGCGGCTCCCTGCCTGGAGATCCAGAAGGATGTGGACAAGTCCTACATTTATACGAGGCGGTGGAACACGGTCGCGGTCGTGACGGACGGGACGGCAGTCCTGGGACTGGGCGACATCGGCCCCGAGGC
>DGUF01000015.1:11791-13480 GCA_002394525.1 Lachnospiraceae bacterium UBA4317
TGCCGGTCATGGAGGGCAAGTGCGTCCTCTTCAAGGCCTTCGGTGATGTCGACGCCATCCCTCTCTGCATCCGGTCCAAGGATGTCGACACCATCGTCGACAACGTGGCCCTGCTGGCCGGGTCCTTCGGCGGCGTCAACCTGGAGGACATCTCCGCCCCCCGCTGTTTCGAGATCGAGAAAAAGCTGAAAGAGAGATGCGACATTCCGATCTTCCACGATGACCAGCACGGCACGGCCGTCATCACGCTCGCGGGCCTGATGAACGCCCTCAAGGTCGTGGGCAAGAAGATCGAGGATATCAAGATCGTCACCTCGGGTGCCGGCGCGGCGGGCATCGCGATCATAAAGCTGCTCATGGCCATGGGCCTCAAAAATGTCATCATGACCGACCGCAGGGGCGCTATCTACGAGGGCCGCGAGGGCCTCAACCCCATCAAGGAGGAGATGGCAAAGATCACGAACTTTGATCATCAGGCAGGAACTCTGGCCGAGGTCATCAAGGGCGCGGATGTCTTCATCGGCGTCTCCGCCCCCGGCACCCTGACCCGGGATATGGTCCGGACCATGGCAAAGGATCCGATTATTTTTGCCTGCGCCAACCCCACGCCCGAGATCTTCCCGGACGAGGCCAAGGCAGCCGGCGCGGCCGTCGTCTCTACGGGCCGGTCGGATTATCCCAACCAGGTCAACAACGTCCTCTGCTTCCCCGGCATCTTCCGCGGGGCCCTGGACGTGCGCGCCTCCGACATCAACGACGCCATGAAGATCGCCGCGGCCAAGGCCATCGCCGGTCTTGTCTCCGATGAGGAGCTGAGCGCGGACTACATCCTTCCCAAGGCCTTTGACCCCCGCGTCAAGGACGCTGTCGCTGCCGCCACGGCGCAGGCGGCGAGGGAGAGCGGCGTAGCCAGGATCTGACGCGCTATGCCCGCGCCCCCGGACGGATCATCCGCCGCGAAACCGGAGGATGCCAGCCTCTGTTCTTTTGAGGATGAGATCTCACCTTCCCTTTATCCGGATCTGAAGATCCGGCTTGCAGATGTGGTCTGAACTATAGCCAGTTAAATTCTCAAATACGTAGGTGCTCAAATACCCCTTGCGGAATACCCGTGAGGGGTATATAATTGCCCTGTAAATACCCATAGGGGGTATTAAAAGCATATGATAGATGAGGAAGGCTTTTCAAAATGGAAAAGACAGATCTGGATAGGAACAGGATTCCGGCGGAGAATGAGGCCGGAGCGGAGGGGCTCAGTCCCTGCGGATGCGCGGCGGATGATCCGTCCGAAGGCGCGGAGGACCGGGAAAACGGGCGGAATTCCGATGCGGCGGATGCGGTCTGCTGCTGCCGCACCAAAGCGCGGTCGGAAAAGGAGCAGAGGGACCTGATCAACCGGCTCAGCAGGATCGAAGGACAGATCCGGGGGCTCAAGGGGATGATCGAGCGGGACGCCTACTGCATCGATATCATCAATCAGGCGGCGGCCGCCAGCAGCGCCCTGTCCAGCTTCAGCAAGGTCCTGCTCACCTGCCACATCCGGACCTGCGTCGAGGAGGACATCCGCGAGGGACGCGAGGAAAAGGTCGACGAGCTGGTGAAGACCCTTCAAAAGCTGCTGCGCTGAACCGGCGTTTTTTTCCTGTAATAAAGCATTTTAGAATATAGTATGATGTAAGGGTCAAAAGG
>DGUF01000264.1 GCA_002394525.1 Lachnospiraceae bacterium UBA4317
CGCCGCCGGCGCCGCCCATGGTATAGGCGGGGCGGAGAACGACAGGATAGCCCAGTCTGTCAGCGATCTCCAGGGCCTCCTCCACACTGTAGGAGACTTCGCTGCGGGCCATCTCGATGCCCAGCATATCCATTGTCTTCTTGAACTCGATCCGGTCCTCGCCGCGCTCGATGGCATCCGCCTGGACACCGATGACCTTGACGCCGTATTCATCCAGCACGCCCGCCTTGTAGAGCTCCGCGCAGAGGTTCAGGCCAGACTGTCCGCCCAGGTTGGGCAGCAGAGCGTCCGGCTTCTCCTTCTTGATGATCTGTGTGACCCTGTCCACATTCAGGGGCTCAATATAGGTCCGGTCCGCCATCTCCGGATCCGTCATGATCGTAGCCGGGTTGGAGTTGACCAGCACGATCTCATAGCCAAGGCTGCGAAGCGCCTTGCACGCCTGCGTCCCCGAGTAGTCAAACTCACAGGCCTGGCCGATAACGATCGGGCCCGAGCCGATGATCAATACCTTATGGATGTCAGTTCTCTGGGGCATGTACTCTCCTCTCTGGCGGTCTGCCTTGTCCGCCAATCCATACCTGCAAAATTATCATTCCTCATTATAAACAGGGCTTATAAAAAAATCCATGAAATCTTTTAGAGAAATGCTGTTTTTTTTGCATACGATTCCTTAACTGAGCCGATCTGTCGGACATAGGATCTTTCTCTATTATACAGAACCCGTCCATATGTTCAACAAACCCTTTGCGTACATGTATACAATCGTACTGTACAACAGCTTGATTCCTCTGTCAACAGATAAAATCCCCGAAAAATCGACCGGCTTCCTGCAGGCAGGGTCCGGGATTTTCCGGGGAATCGTATTGGCGGCGGAAAGGTCACGCCTTTTCAAAGAGCCGGGCCAGCAGCGGGAAGAGGAAGGTGATATACAGCATCTGCAGAAAGCAGGACACCAGCGGGCCGGAGAATCCCGGCAGGGCACCCGAGACCATGGGGACCAGGACCTGGCTGACCAGGTAGAAGGTCATAAAGCCCGCCGCCAGGCGGTTGAGCCTCTGCCTGCCGTTGATCCGGGTCGTAAAGCCGACGAAGCGGTGCTCCAGATACCATCCTGCCAGAAAACCCATGGTCCAGCCGGCTCCCTTAAAGGTATCTCTGGCCATGACCGCGCCGTCGACCAGGAGCTTTCCCTCCGCGTCATAGTCGGTCGGATAGGGCTTGAGGCCCGCGTAGAGGCAGATCGCCGCGGCCAGGACCAGGCCGGCACAGACGACGAGAGCGATCTTTTCGGGATGGCGGCAGATCCAGTCATGCAGGAAATACGTCAGCAGCATGACCAGGAGTCCGGCAGCGGCTCCGATCAGTACATCCTGAGGTGTATGGACGCCCAGGAAATTGCGGCTCAGGGCCACCAGGGCCACCAGGATGCCGCAGAGGATGCGGAAAGCTTTGGGCATATCCGGCCGGACCGCGAAGCCTCCGTAGACAGACGCGGCATTCATGGTATGGCCGCTGGGGAAGGAATAGCCGGTGGCCGTCGTCCTCGCGGATGCCTCCGGCAGGATCTTCGCGCTCCGGATCCAGGGCCGGTAGGCGCAGACGGTCACCTTCATGGCCCCGTTGACCAGGCGGTTCCCGCTCCATCCCATCATCACATAGGTTCCCAGCTCCTTGTCGATACACCAGTAGAGGACGGCCATCAGCAGGATGACCGTGTTCAGCTCCCCCCAGAAGGTCATCTTCTTGAAAAATGCTGTAAAAATCCCTCCGGCTCCCTCGCGGAAGTTCTGAAGGAACAAGAGAATTTGAATGTCCATGTAAAACTCCTTTCTCAATAGATTCCTTTTTAGATTGATGTCACGGCCAAACGGTGCTTTTTCAGGAAAGTCCCCCCAATGTGCCACAGGAGACTTTTGACATCAACAGCTTCTTAATACTTTCGGTATCTGAAATTCCTTCAGACACAAAGAGGGGACGGTTCCGGTACCGCCCCCTCTTCCTGTTTTCACTCCGCCAGCTTCTACATCCGCGGGAGCATTTTTTCTCTCCGTCTGACGATATAGCTGGTGGATCCGTCTTTTCCCCTCTGTCCTCCCGGACAGATGCGGGATCAGGCCTGTTTCTTGTCCTCCGGATCAGGCTTGGGCAGCCTTCCATAGGTTTTTGTCAGGTTATAAATGCTCTTTGCCAGCTCATGAGAGAGCAGGTTGGGGACCACCCTCCACTGCCAGTTGCCCTGGGCCGTGCCGGGTGTGTTGAGGCGGGACTCCTCTCCCTTGACCAGGAAGTCCTGGATGGGGACGATGCAGAGGTCGCAGACGCTGCGGAAGGCCTCCCGGATGAAGTCCCAGGTAAAGGCGCCGTAGTCCGTGTACTCGGAGTGGATGAAGCGTCTCGCGAAGTCCCGGTCGTGGTCGCTGCACTGTTCGATCCAGGCGCGGGTTGTCGTATTGTCATGGGTCCCTGTGTAGACGACCGCGTTTTTCACATGGTTGTAGGACAGGTAGTAGCTGGATTCGCTGGGGTCGAAGGCAAACTGGAGGACCTTCATGCCGGGGAAGCCGGTCCCCTCCAGAAGCTTTTCGGTCTCGGGCGTGATGTTGCCCAGGTCCTCGGCGATGATGTCGACGTCTCCCAGGCTCTTTTTGACAGCCTTGAAGAAGTCGAGGCCGGGTCCCTTGACCACCTTGCCGTGCTCCGCGGTCTGGTCGCCGTAGGGCACCTCATAGTATTCGGCGAAGCCGTTGAAATGGTCCAGGCGGACGACATCGTAGAACTCAAAGTTGCGGGCGAAGCGCTGGATCCACCAGTCGTAGCCGTTCCTCTTGAGCTTTTTCCAGTCATAGACCGGATTGCCCCAGAGCTGGCCCGTGGGAGAAAAGGCATCGGGCGGGCAGCCGGCCACGACGGACGGCACCAGGTCCTTGTCGAATTTGAAGATGTCGGCGTGGGCCCAGGTCGCCGCGCTGTCCATGGCCACGTAGAAGGGGATGTCGCCGATGATCTTGATGCCCTGAACCTGGGCATAGGCGTGGAGCTTTTTCCACTGGCGGTCAAACTGGAACTGGAGGAAGCGATAGAAATCGATGTCCTCCGCCAGCTCCTGGGCAGCCGCGGCCAGGGCCTTTTTGTCGCGGAGCCGCTCTCCTGCCTTCCACTGGATCCAGGACTTCCCTTCGTATTTTTTCTTGAGGGCCATATAGAGAGCATAGTCAAAGAGCCAGTAGTGCTCTTTTTCCAGGTAGGTCTGGTACTCCTCGTGGTAGGCACTGTGGCTCCTGGCGTTTTCGAGCGCGCGGAAGCGGTCAAAGGCGATCTTGAGGGCCTCATAGCGGTTGTTGTAGAGGGCGCCGTAATCGACCTTTTCCGGATCAGAGCCAAAATCAAAGCGGTTGACTTCATCCCAGGTCAGGAGCCCTTCCTCGATCAGCTTTTCCAGATCGATGAAATAGGGGTTGCCCGCGAAGGAGGAGACGGACTGGTAGGGCGAATCGCCGAAGCCGGTCTGGCACAGGGGCAGGACCTGCCAGTAGGACTGACCGGACTCTTTGAGGAAGTCTACAAACTCGTATGCTTCCTTTGAAAAAGATCCGATCCCGAACTTTGACGGCAGGGATGACACTGGATAAAGGATTCCACTTTCTCTTTTCATAAAACTTAATTCCTCTCCTAATATAGATTTTCGCCGGCTGTTTTACGGCCTGCCGGAACCGCCGTTTATCTGCAAGACAAAAGGCCCCGGCGGGTGCCGGCGTGACCTCCTGCGATCACATTCCAGGGTTTGAAGCGCGAAACCGCGATCCTCCCGCCTCCCGGGATCATATGCTGTTCCCGTATATTTTGAGACGGAGTCTTTGCGCTTTGTCACCGGGACAGCCCCCGCCTGGCTCTCATGCTCAGGGTATAGAGGGCCGGGCTGGTCCTGTAAAGAATATATCTGACCTTATAGTCCCGGGACAGCCGGCTGAAGACCTGGCTGCCTGACAGGCCGGTCTTTCTCAGATAGCGGTCCAGCCTTCCCTTCAGCTTTTTTTCTTTGGGAAAATATGGATAAAATGCCAGAAACTGCCTGGTGTAGCGGACCGCCATGATTCCGGCGAATTCCGGATCCCCCGAGAGCGGAAGGATCTTTTCCAGGGCCCGGAGCAGGGTCAGGTTTTTGCGGCTCATGGCATGGGAGATGGAGCCGGCCGCGCAGTAGTAGTCATAGAGCGGCCTGTCCAGGATAAGGACTGTTTCACACTGTGCCAGGTAGCGCTCGACAAAGAGCAGGTCCTCTCCGACATGGATCCCGGGCTCGAAGCGGATCCCGGCCTGTTCGATCAGGTCCCTGCGGAAGATCTTGTTCCAGAGGTAGCCGCCGAAGGCCTCGTCCGTGACGGCCAGCCGCATGGCGGCGGGGCCGGACAGGGTGCAGACCTGCGCGGCGGCAGGGTCTTCTTCGGGGGCGGACTCTTCGACAGCCGGGCTGTCGGCTGATCCCGGTCTGCTTTCCCGGCCGGCCGGGACTTCTCCCGGGCCTGCGGACTCTGAATCGGCAGGGCAGACGGCGGGCTTTTCTTCGGCCGGGCTGTCTGAGCCGGCCTGGCTCCCCTCTTCGATCGTCCGGTAGCCGCAGACAGCCATCCCGGCATCCCCTATATGATCAGCCATGACCTGGAGGAAGTCGGGCCTGACTGTGTCATCGGCATCGACGAAGCAGACCAGGCTGCCCCTGGCCGCTTCGAGCCCCCTGTTTCTGGCAGCTGCGGGGCCGGCATTCTTCTGTCTGCAGATCCGGACTCTGTCCGGGGCCGCGGCCTGGATCTGACGGCACAGGTCCGCTGTCCCGTCGACGGATCCGTCGTCGATCATGATCAGTTCAAACTCCTGCAGGGTCTGGCGCAGGATACTATTTACAGCCCTCTCCACCGTCTTTTCCGCATTGTAGACGGGCATGATCACCGAGATCAGCTGTGTCTGTCTGCCTGTAGTAGTCACCTCTACTCTCCTGTCTGTTTTCAAATGTAAAAAATGCGCCGGCCGGAAAATGTCCCCTCTGACTCAAAAAAATGAGTCAGCCTGAAACGTCCCCCCCCCTGACTCATTTCAGGGCGGTCAGGAGGCGGTCTGCGGAGGCGGCGGCGAGGCGCAGTCTTGCGGCTGTGACCGCCCTGTAGTCGACGGGTCTGTCGAGGTCAAAGGTCTCCGCCTCCTCGCAGCTGATATAGCGCTCGGGGATCCCCAGTCTGTCCAGGATGCCGGCGATCCTGACGTCGTCCTTGAAGCCTTTGTCCCTGTCCCCGTCATTGATGGAGACGAAGGGCTTCTCAAAGATCAGGGAGAAGGCGGTTCCGTGGAAAGAGTCGGTGACGACGTAGGAGGCATAGCGGATGAGGCTGAGGTAGTCGCCCGGGGCCAGGGTCCTGGTGACCGGGCGGATGCCGTTTTTGATCAGGCGCAGGTAGGCCCGGCCTCCCTTGGCCATTTCGATGGTATAGACGGGCAGGCCGGTCCTCTTCGCTATGGTCCGGGCGGCCCGGACGACGGATTCATTGTACCAGACATAGTAGAGAAAGATGTATTTTCCCCGGATCCGCCTGGGAGACGTGACCCGGGCGTACTCCTTCTTTTTGTGGAGGAGGGTGGGGTCGAGGGCCAGGTCGACCTGTCTGTCCTCCCCGATCAGGCCGTGGAGGATGTCGACGCCGTTCTGCTCTCTGCAGGAGAGGTAGTCGTAGTCCAGGATCCAGTCCCTGTAGGTCTCCGATTCCGGGCCGGTCCCCAGGGAGCCGGTGTTGAGGCTGACGGCGTAGGCCGCCTTTCTGCCGGGTGTGGGGAAGGGAAGGAAGTAGACCGGGTCGGCGTCGCTGGCGCCGGTGTTCCAGATCTGGTCGCTCCCCGTGATGATGGCGTCGTAGGGCCGGAGGCCGATGGCCTCCTGGTCGGCAGGGCCGTAGGACCTTTCGCTGATGCGGAGATGGTCCCTGCGGAAGCGGGCAAAGCTCTCTTTCTGCCGGCTCAGGATCCGCATGACGGGGACCCGGTTGAGGTTTTTGATCAGAAAGCGCGGGGTGCCGGGCCCCAGAAAGACATCGTAGAGCTCCCCGTAGCGGGCGGGCTCATAGTCGATGATCTCCGATTCGATCCCCCTGAGGGTCAGCATGTGCTGCAGGGCCCAGGCCTGCAGGACAGAGCCGTAATTGACGGATTTATGGAAGGTCAGGATTCCGATCATTGAGGTCCTCCGTTTCTGTGCACAGGCACCGGGACCAGGGATGGTTTCGCCCGGTCTGCCTGAATTCCGGCAGCAGTGCTTACTTCTTCTTTTTCGCGGACCGCATTTTGGCCATGGTCTCCTTGATCAGGTCTCTCTTGAGGAAGAGGACGGCCAGGATGACCAGGTTGATGCCGTAGCGGAGCAGGGCCTTGTCGTAGAAAAAGATCATGGTGATCGTCAGGGCCAGGATGGCCGCGGACATGACCAGGAGTCTTCCGGACCGGAAGACCCGGTCCACGCCCAGGGCCTTTTTGACGCTGGCGGTCATGTAGAGGTAGTGGCAGAGGGCGAATACGGCGTAGCAGAAAAGGGTCGTATAGGCGGCCGCCACATAGCCGAAGAGCTTGATGCCGAAATAGTTGAGGACGATGTTGAGCGCGGCGCCGGCCATGGAGATGTACATGGTGAACTTGTTCTGGTCGTAGAAAAATTCGACGTTGGCGAAGGCCGTATACATGAAGGAAAAGACCAGGCCCATGGCCACCGGGGGAATGACGTAGACCGCCTCGTAGTACTGGCGGGGCGCCAGGATCAGCATGATCTCCGGGGCAAAGGTGGAAAAGACGAAGGCGCAGGCCGCGATGCCCGTAAAGATCAGGAAGAGGACGTCGTCCAGCTCCCGGAATTCCTTCTTTTCCAGCTTCTCGTACTGCCAGGGGACCAGGGCATTGTTGATGCTCTGGGTGACGATCTTCATGATGAGGCCGGCATTGTAGGCGACACCATAGAGGCCCGCCGCAGCCATGCTGACCATCTTCTGCACCATGATCCGGTCAAACTGGTCCAGGATGTACTGGGAGACATAGTGCATGAGCAGGGGGAGGTTGAAGATGATGGCGAATTTCGCGTATTCCTTTTTGAACCAGACCCCCGCCTTTTTTCTGTTGTAGATAAAGAGGCTGATGCCGAAGCAGAGATTGACGAAGACGCAGGAAAGGATGCGGGCATAGCCCTTCTCCTCGGACATCAGGACGGCCGCGACACCCAGGACGGCGTTGAGGACCGTCATCAGCAGGGTCCGGAAGACGACCGGCTTATAGACATACTCGTAGCGCTTGCGGATGGTCCAGAAGTCGATGGCCGGCGTAAACATGAGCTCCACGAATATGGCGACCATGATAAAGGTCGGGAGCTCGGTCAGGGCATTGATCTGCCTGCGGAAGACCAGGTAGACCAGAAAGAGGCCCATGGCCAGGCCCAGCGTGACCGTCTGCATGGTGGATGTATAGGCATCCCTGTCCTTCCGGAACTTGCTCATGCCCTTGTTGAACACGGCGTAATTGAGCCTGAGGGTGACAAAGATCGTGAAGATCTGCAGCCAAGAATTGTAGACGGTGAACTGGCCGTACTGCTCCGTGGTCATCAGCCTGGTGAAGATCGGCAGAGTCAGCATGGATATGCATTTCTGCAGGACACTGCAGACTATAAACCATATGGAGGCCTTGGCGGCGACCGGGATCGACCGGTATCTGTTCAGCAGCTTATTGATCATGATGGAAATTTTTGTATTTTTCTGTTTATCACAAATCTGTATTGTTGGATGCACACTCGTGCGGAACATCTTTGCCTGGCAAAGCTGTTGGAAGACGCTGACATGTCTTTGGAAAACAGGACATGTCAACCCGCACGCGGGGCACAAGACTCGGGTGCGGGTCCTGAAAGTGCCGGAAAAGACTGTCCGACGGGCACGGCTGCCCTTGGCGCGGACGGGTCAGATGTCAGCTGTCAGTCACATGAGCTTTTCCCACAGCTTCTTGACCCGCACGTAAAGCTTTCCCCTGCCGGTCCTTCCGAACTGCAGGCGCTTCATCTCCCGCTGAAGTCCTGTCGCCGCCACGGCGGCCCTGAAGTCATGCTTTTCCATGTAGGAGGCCATGAAGGCCTTGCGGTCTCTGTGCCGCAGGGAGGGCCTGCGCAGCTGGGGATTGCCGGCGACGGCCTCGGCGGCCGGGCGCTCCTCGCAGACCAGGAGGGGGCGGATCGCTTCAAAGAGCTCCCTCCCCTTTTCGGTGTTGACGAAGACGACCGAGATATTTCCGTCGTAGGTATTTTTCAGGGTCTTGTGGTCCAGGCCCCAGAAATCTCCCAGGGTCAGGTCGCCCGGCCGGCTGGCGCGGGTATATCTGCAGTTGTAGCAGTTCTCCCGGTAGGTCATGCTGGTCAGGAAGGCGTGGAAATAGATATCCCCGGTCTCATGCTGAGAGTAGACCGTGTCCGCGCCGTCATAGACCTTGAGGGTGAAATCGTCGGGCTGGCCCCGGAAGCGGAAGCGGTCGAAGTCCCTGCCCTGAGTGACATCCGCCAGGTGCTGCCGGAGATACTCCATGGGCGGGACCCCGTGACAGATGATATCAGCACTGTAGAAGTTTTTGTTTCTGCCGAAAAAGCGGTTCATGGCATCGACCTGGCAGGGGGTGCCCAGGAAGAGGACCTTTCTGCCCGCGGCCAGGTCCTGCCTGATCTCCCCGTAGGTGGCGGAAATGTCGCTCTGGACATACTTGGACCCGGCAAAGGCCGCGGCCTCCTCCGGGGTCCTGGCTTTTGCGTGGAGGACCTCCCGGCCGCTGACCCGGGCGCCGTAGACGATGTTTCCGTCTTTTATGAAGTGCCCGGTCAGAAGGGCCGCGATCCCGCCTGAGGAGGACCCGGCGATCTTATCAGGTTCCTTTCCCCTGGCCGCATAGCAGGCCATGGCCTCGTGCAATACGGTGGCGCCGCGCTGGGGACAGATGGCCCTGCAGGCTCCGCAGTGGCTGCACTTCGCCTCATCGATCGAGGGAAGGGTCCGGCCCTGGGCGTCGGTGACGATGCTGATGGCCTCTTCCCGGCAGACGCTGCGGCAGGCAAAGCAGCCCGTGCACTGGTTGGGGAAGCAGATCAGGGGATCGGTCTCCCCGGAAACCTTTCCGGCCCCGGCCTCTCCCGCTGCGGCTGTCCCCGGGTCTCCGGCCTCCGGCCGGATCCTTTCGATCGCGTCCGCAAGCTTCCTCTGGGACTCCTCCCGCATCTGCAGGATGAGCCTGTCCGTCTTTTTATAGGGGATTCTGGCGGAAAAGCGGTCCGCCAGGGCCCTGGCGCTGAAGTCCGCCTTTGAGATCAGCCGGTCCTCCAGACCGTACTGGCGCAAAAGGTCCAGGGTCTTGGGATTTTCAGAGCAGCAGACAAAGCGGGCATGGGTCAGCATGCCGAAGATCGACCCGTGGAAGGTCGTGGTGTAGTACTCTTTGCACTGGCGGATCAGGTCGGGGAAGGCGAGCGGCCCGCACTCGACCTGGTGGTCACACCAGCGGTGGTGGAAGCAGCAGGCCACGGTCTTAAGCCCCCTGGCCTTCGCGTATCTGCGGATCTCCTCCACCTCCCGCTTCGACAGGCCGTAGGAGTAGATCAGCAGGCATTTGTGCTTCCGTACATAGTCATCCTGGCATTTTTCCCCGTAGTTCTCCACCGGCCACAGGATGGTCGGATCGCAGACGATCTCCGGCTGCAGGTCCGTGAAGGTCTCCACCAGGCGCTTTGTATTCTCATCCCTGACCAAGGCGCAGCGGAGCCTCCTCAGCTGCTCGATCTGGTCGGGAAAATACCGGAAGGTCTCCGGCGTCGCGTCCCCGACACTGGCCGCGTAGGAAATAGACGGGATCTCCCTCTGCCCCCAGAAGACAGACGAGGCGAAAACGGGATTGTTGACATTCCAGATTTCATCGCTGCCCAGGACCACGAGGTCCGTGTCCGACAGGTCCTCCGTCACATGAAAGACCTCCTGGGCCCTGCGGAAAAGGTCATATTTTTTCTTTCCGAACTTATAGTGGCTCCTGTAGACGCCGGGCACCAGCTTTTCCTTTTTGGAAACCGGATTTCTGTGAAAATACAGGGACTCGACGTAATCGGCGGGCCTGGTCGGGATATGGGTCACCCGGTGGCCCAGGCTCAGCAGATACTGCTGCAGGCAGTAGGCCTGGAGGAAGGCGCCGTAATTGGAGGAATCATAGGGAGTTGCAACTGTAATATTCATA
>DGUF01000269.1:0-1156 GCA_002394525.1 Lachnospiraceae bacterium UBA4317
GGATCGTCATCTTGCGGTCTCTCTCACTGGGCAGGGTCCGGGTCGCCATGACGGCGGGGACGCTGCAGCCGAAGCCGACCAGCATGGGGACGATGCTGCGCCCGGAGAGCCCGATCTTCCGCAGGAAGTGGTCGCTGAAAAAGGCCACTCTGGCGATATAACCGCTGTCCTCCAGAAGGGACAGGAAGAAGAACATGATCACGATGATCGGGATAAAGCTCAGGACGCTGCCGACGCCCTCGAAGATCCCGTCGATGACCAGGCTGTGGATCACGCTGTTGACCCCGGCGGCCGTCATGGCCCGGTCCACCTGGTCGGTGAGGGCGGAGATCCCCATGTCCAGCAGGTCCTGGAAGAAGGGTCCGACGACATTGAATGTCAGGTGGCCGACCAGAAGGAGGATGGCGATAAAGACCGGGATGGCTGTATACCGCCCGGTCAGGATCCTGTCCAGCTTCCGGCTCCGGATGTGCTCCCTCGATTCGGAGGGCCGGATGACCGTCCCGCTGCAGACCCGGAAGATAAAGGAATAGCGCATGTCCGCTATGGCGGCGCTCCGGTCCAGGCCCCGTTCGTTCTCCATCTGCAGGATGATGTGCTCCAGGGTCTCCTTTTCATTCTGGTCCAGATCGAGCTGGTCCAGGACCAGCCGGTCTCCCTCGATCAGCTTGGAGGCCGCAAAGCGGACCGGGATCTCTGCCTTTCTGGCGTGGTCCTCGATCAGGTGGGCCGTCGCGTGCAGGCACCTGTGGACGGCACCCCCGTTGTCGTTTTCATCACAGAAGTCCTGGCGGAGGGGCCGCTCCTGGTAGTGGGCAACATGGACGGCATGCCGGATCAGCTCCTCGATGCCCTCGCCCTTTGCCGCGGAGATGGGAACGACAGGAACCCCCAGGAGGGATTCCAGGCCATTGATATCGATGGAGCCCCCGTTCCCGCGTACCTCGTCCATCATGTTGAGGGCGACGACCATGGGGGTGTTCATCTCCAGGAGCTGGATGGTGAGATAGAGATTGCGCTCGATATTGGTGGCGTCCAGGATATTGATGATGGCATGGGGGTGCTGCCTGAGGACAAAGTCTCTCGAGATCAGCTCCTCCTTGCTGTAGGGGGACATGGAGTAGATCCCGGGCAGGTCTGTCACCAGGGTGTTTGG
>DGUF01000269.1:1265-7646 GCA_002394525.1 Lachnospiraceae bacterium UBA4317
ACATGCTGGTTGGAGCCGGTGAGCTGGTTAAAGAGGGTGGTCTTTCCGGAGTTCTGGTTCCCGACCAGGGCAAAGGTCAGCTGCGTGTCATCGGGAAGGGGATCGCCGTCCCCCTTGCGGTGAAAACGTCCCTCCTCCCCCAGACCCGGGTGCTCTTTGTGATGGCGCTTTTGCTTTTTCTTTTTTTTCTTTTCCTTTTTTTCTTTCCCGGCCTCCGGGAGCTCAGCCCGGGCGGTGCTCTGTTCGGAGGGGCTTCTGAGGGAGGGAGCGCCGGTGACTTCCTCGACCGGCAGGACCCTGATCAGTCTGGCATCGTCCATGCGCAGGGTGAGCTCATAGCCGTGGATGCGGATCTCCATGGGATCCCCCAGAGGCGCCAGCTGCATGACCGTGACCTCGGACCCGGGGAGAACGCCCATGTCCAGAAAATGCTGGCGGAGGGCTCCAGCGCCCAGGACCTCGCTGATCAGGACCGTCTCGCCGGGCCTGACATCCCGGAGCACCCTTTCCCTGCCGGCCTCCCGGCCGGAGCCCCTGATGCTGTGATTATCAGACAATCTTCGTTTCCTCCTTGTATGGCTGGTTTACTTACGCCCGGCAGGCTGGACACTCTGTTCATAAAAAAGGAACAAGGACAGTGAAGATCTGAGCAGACCGGGCGGAAATCTTTTAGTAGAAAATAGTTAGAACAGGCTAATGATAGTACGGATAAGACCAATATGCAAGTACAAATTGCGGATATGGACCGCCAACAGGTCCGGCATGGACCCGGGATCGTATTTTGGCGTGACGAAATGGACAACATGTCCTATAATAGGTCTTGATATTCCGGCAGGCCTTGGTGCCGGCGGAAAAGTTTAAAGACGAAAGGAATAGTATTGCAATGAATACAGAAAAAAAGGACCGCAGTATCCTGCTGTGGATTCTGGTGATCGCGGCCCCGGTCCTGGCCGGATGGATCCTGGGCCTGGTCTCCGGGACAAGTCCGCTGAGACTGGATGCCTGGAATACAGGCTGGAACGATGAAAACGGATATTATCGTGTGATCCGCACCCTGCGCTTTTACGGGCTTCCCCGCGGGCTGACCGGGTTCAATGAGATCACATCCGGGAATATCCCCTATGGTCCCTACAATATTTTTACTTATCTGCCCTATTTTCTCCTGTCCTTTCTGACCGGATGTGAGAGCCACAATTATTTCTACTACTGCAATATCATCCTTGCGGTCCTTGCCAATCTCTTATTTGTCCTGCTGGTCAGGCCCGGAAAGAAGGATTCCTTCCTGCTCGCGGTCTTTTTCCTGACCCAGCTCATCGCGGCCAGGTACACCTGGTCCGGCATGGCGGAGGCGAGCTATCATTTTTATATCGTCGTTTTCATGGGGCTTGTGATCGGATACCTCCGCTTCCCGGAGGCCTCCGGCAAAAAAAAGTTCGCGCTGCTCCTGGCCATGGTCCTTCTGACCTTCTTTTTCAGCGTGATGCGGCCCTACTTTGTCCCCCTGTTTCTGATCCCCATGTACCTGCTGATCTTTAAAAATGACAGGATAGGTGAGGCCGGCCGCTTCCTGTTTGCCCTTTTCATGCTTGCGGCCATGATCGGGTCTCTGGTCCTCATGTATTTCTTCATGGGCTATATCGCCGAGTATTTCGAGATCGCCCCGGCCATGCGTCTGGCCCAGATCATCCGGAGCGGCAATCCCGGAGAGATCTTCAGGGGCCTTTTCCAGGCCAACAAGGACAGTGTCCGTTCAGCCATCGGCCTGGTGAAGGAGTACCGGTGGGCAGGCGGAGTCGCCTTCCTGTTTTTCTTTGAATGGATCCTCATGCTGGCGGCCTTCCTCCATTCCCTCTTTACAAAGAAAAAGGACGGCAGGACGGCAGTGCTCTTCCTCCTGCTCATCTCCGGAGCCATGATCTATGAAGCGACGATCATGCTCTATAAGGCCTATCAGCTCCACAGGATGCTGCTGGCGATCACGATCGCCTACAGCCTCTTTCTGATCGCCTGCAGGGGACCGCTGCGCTGGATCAACGCGGCGGCTGTGATCGGCCTGGTCGCCTTCTATGTCGTCATGCAGCCCTCGTCCTTTGCCCTTCCCCAGATCGATGAGAACACGGTCACGGACGAGCAGCTCACAAAGTATAAAAAGGAGCTGATCGCCGCCATGCCCTGCAGGGAGATCCCGGGGGCTGAAGGGGCCGGCCTTCTGTCCGCCTTCAAAAAGCCTCAATCCCTGGACCCCTACTGGGAGAACACGGTCGCCAAGATCACGGAGGACAACCACATCCAGCTTTCCTTCGTTCTCCCCGACTACCTGTCCCTGAATTTCTGCACGGAGAAGTTTATGAAGCAGTCCGTGAAGAATGACAGCTTCAGCAGCCGCTATATCATGGTGAAATCGGATTCCGAGGTCGACAGGATGTGCGGCGAAAAATACCGTCTCCTCTGGAAGGAGAGAGGCCATTCCATTTACGATTCGACAGCGGCTGCAGGCCAGCCCTGATGAAGGCATTGCCTGATGCAGGCATGAATATAACTAGAGAGTGTGGTTGTTCATTTGTTAAACAGTAAAACAGAAATCAGAAAAAGGCGGACGCGGGCCGGCAGCAGGCAATGCCGCGCCGTAGCTCTGGGCCTGGCCGGGATCACCCTGACTGCCCTGCCCGCCGGGGCGGCTGTCCCGGCCCGGGCGGTCCGGGAACCTGTCCGGCAGGAGGACCTGGCTCTGTCCGGGGACGTAAAGTCCGGCGGCAAAAAGTCCGGAAATATGGACCCGGAGTCTGTGCTGGCGGCCTGGGGCCTGGATCCCCATAGCTTCGGGGAGGAAAATGATCCGGGGCTTTCCGGGGAGGAGCAGGATCAGATCCCGGAGGACCTGGTCCCTTATTTTCAGGCGGCCGTGCAGGGAGCCGTGGGAGCCTACGGGGGCTCCGTGCCCCCTGTCTTCGACATGGGAGCCTACACGCCGCAGGCGGACAGGATCCGCGCGGCGGTCCGCCAGAAGGCAGTCTCCATCCTGGAAGAGGAAAAAAGGCGGATCCTGGGAGGACTAAGGGTCTATGCCGCAGGCCTTGGCGGCAAGGCCCTGCCTGAGGTCGCGGCCGGTCTTCGCGGGGGCGGCCCGGTCCTGTCGGGGGACGGGCAGGAGAGAGAACCCGGCTTTGCCGCGGCAGCGGCTCAGGACGGGACCGGCGCTGGCAGCGCAGCAGCCCCGGCAGGCCCGGAGACCGGGTTTTCCCTCTTCCTCCACAGGGATGACGGAGACCGGAAGAGTACCCCTTCCTTTCCTCTGCACGCCGCGGGGCACAAGACCCCGGCCGGCTCTGCCGGCTCAGAGGAGGCCGGCAGCTCTGCCGGCACAGTGGAAGAGACCGGAGGGGAGCGGAACACAGAGCCGGAGGAGGCCGTGACCGGACAGGCTCAGACTGACGGGAAGGACCCGGTGCTTCCGCAGGACAGTCTTCTCCGGGAGACCTATCTGTTCTCTTCTCCGCCCGGAGCCGCGGGCTTTCTCCAAAATCTGCCGGACAGGCCTCAAAAGACGGGGGAACCGGAGGAGAGAGCGGATGCGGCAGAGACCCTTCCCGGCCCGGACCTCCTGTCCCCGGCTGAAGACGGGGAGGATGCCGGGACGATCGACCTGGTCCCCTCGGGAGAGGACAGGGCGGAAGAGGAGCGGGCCTTTATTCCCTTCAGCAGCCAGGCCCTGGCCTCGGGGGCAGCCGGATCACGAAGATGGGCCCTCCCGGCACAGGAGAAGCGGAGGACGGTCTATATCGGCGACTCCAGGACCGTCGGCATGCAGATCTATGTCGGCGGGGAGGAGAACGAGTACTGGTCGGCCAAAAACAGCATGGGCTACAGCTGGATGGTCAACTCAGGCACGCCCGCTGTGGAGGACCTGATCGGCAGCGGCACGGACGTTGTGATCCTGATGGGGGTCAACGACCTGGGCAATGCCGGCCGCTATGTCGACTACATGAACGCAAAGGCGCAGGAATGGAAAAAGCGGGGGGCCAGGACCTTTTTTGTCTCCGTCACGCCCGTTGTCGATTCCAAAAGCCCCAATGCCAAGAACAGCCGGATCGAGGCCTTCAACGAATATGCCAGGGCCAATCTCCGGGATGTATACTATATCGATGCCTACAGCCGGATCCGGAATTCCTTCGGATCGCCGGACGGGATCCATTTTGACGGTGCCACCTATTGGGAGATCTACAGGATCATCCATTTTTACCTCTACCGCGGCTGGTATGAGGAAGCCGGGCTCCGTTTTTATTTTGACGCGGGGCGGCCGGTGACAGGCTGGCATTATCTGGACGGCCAGTGGCAGTACATGGACGGGGCCGGTGTGCGCTGGGTCAGCGGCAGCCGGGTCGGGGATGTCTGCCTGGCTCCCTACCCCTTAACGGAACTGACCGATCCCGTGCGGGCCCTTGGGGCCGGGATCAGGTAGAAATTATCAGTTACATATCTACAATCATGAGGAGGGACTACTATGCTTCGTGAGAACAAAATCTGGGTGGCAAATGACGAGGAGGGCCAGCCGGTTTTCCTGCTTCCGGGCAAGGCCAACAGACACGGCCTGATCGCGGGGGCGACCGGGACCGGCAAGACTGTGACGGCCAAAGTCCTGGCGGAAGCATTCAGCGGGATGGGGGTTCCGGTCTTTATGGCGGATGTCAAGGGCGACCTGGCCGGCATCATGGCGCCGGGAGCCGATTCCGCCGACATGCAGGAACGCATCGGGCGCTTCGGCCTTGCGGAGCACGGCTTTTCCTATCAGGGATATCCCGTGGCCCTGTGGGATATTTACGGGAGCAAAGGCATGCCCCTGCGGACCACGATCTCGGAGATGGGTCCCATCCTCCTGGCCAGGATCCTGCAGCTCAACGAACTCCAGTCCGATATCCTGAGCATCGTATTCAGGATCGCCGATGACAGGGGCCTGCTCCTGATCGATATCAAGGACCTCAAGGCCATGCTCAACTATGTCAGCGACCACGCCAGGGACTTTACCGACCAGTACGGGCGCATGAGCACAGTCTCGATTGGGGCCATCCTCAGGGCTCTGGTTGCCCTGGAGGGGCAGGGAGGAGATGCCTTCTTCGGCGAGACCGCCATCAATTTCACCGACTGGTTCCAGCAGGGGGCCGGGGGAAAGGGTGTGATCAACATCCTGGATTCCTCCAGCCTGATCAACAACGGCAGACTCTATTCGACCTTCCTGCTCTGGTTCCTCTCGGAGCTCTTCGAGAACCTGCCGGAGGTCGGCGATCTGGACCGGCCCAAGATGATCTTTTTCTTCGATGAAGCCCACCTGCTCTTCAAAGAGACCAGCAAGGTCCTGCTGGAGAAGATCGAGCAGGTCGTGAAGCTGATCCGGTCCAAGGGGGTCGGCATCTATTTCTGCACCCAGAATCCCAGGGATATCCCGGACGGGGTCCTGGCCCAGCTGGGCAACCGCATCCAGCACGGCCTGCACGCCTACACTCCCGCCGAGCAGAAGTCGATTAAGGCGGCGGCCCAGTCCTTCCGCGAAAATCCGGCCTTCGATACCCTGGAGACTCTGCAGAATCTGGGCACCGGGGAGGCCCTGATCTCCCTGCTGGACGAGGACGGCATCCCGTCCATAGTCCGCAAGAGCAGTGTCCTGCCGCCTCAGAGCCGGTTCGGGGCGCTGACCGACCAGGAGAGGGACCAGGCTGTCAAGGGCCATATCCTCTACTCCAAATATTCGAATGCCCATGATCCCGAGTCCGCCTATGAAATACTGGAGAGGCTGGGCTTTGAGGAGGCTCAGGCCGCAGAGGCCGCCAAAGCGGAAGCGGAGAGGGCGAAGGAACTGGAGAGAGAGCAGAAAAGGGCCGAACAGGAGGCTGCCAGAGAGGCCGCAAGGGCCGGCGCCGCCAAAAAACGCGCCGCCAAATCAGTGGGCAGCTCCGTGGCCGGTACCGTCGGCCGCGAGGCCGGAAAAGCCCTGGGAGGAACCTTCGGCGGAAGGTTCGGCAAGACACTCGGAGGAAACCTCGGAGCCAGCCTGGGCCGCGGCCTGATCGGGACTCTTTTTAAGAACTGACCGGCCTGACCTCTGATCCGTGACAGGCAGTCCGGTGTTTTGCAGTAAATTCGGCAAGACGCCCGGAGGTAATCCCGGGGCCAGTCTGGGCCGGGGCCTGATCGATACCCTGTTTAAAAGATGACACGGAGGGCCCGGGATCCGGGTCATTCGTATAATGTTTGAATTATTGTACAGGCCGTGGAGGTTTTTGGACCGCGGCCTGCTTTATAATTGTATGATGTAAAGGTCAAAAGGTATCCAATGGCTCTGAGTCTCGTCAAGCTGCACAAACAGCCGAAGGGCCTTGGCGAGCGGCC
>DGUF01000157.1 GCA_002394525.1 Lachnospiraceae bacterium UBA4317
TGGTGTGGCAGTACTCGCAGCCAAGACATCCCGCGATCTTCATCTTGCCGACGTGAAGGATCTCAACTTCATGTCCGGCTGCCTTTGCACCTTCTGCAAAAGCTTCTGCCATAGCCAGGGTGTTTTCTTTTCTGGGGCTGCCGTTGAAAATAGTGATCTTCATTTTTTCCTCCTGTACTGACTTTGTTGCCGCACTGCGGATGCAGTGCTCTTCCGCACCAGTTTTTCAGCAGACGCAGAAGAGTTGTGCGTAATCGTGTTGTGTACATTCTATTTTTTATTCTACACGATTCAGAGGAAATACCAACCAGTTTTCACTAAAAGGTTGGAGTCTTGGGGCGCCCCTTCGAAGGACGTGGACATGTAAGGCCGCATGCGGCGCAAAGGCCAGTCACCTGGTACGCCCTGGCCTGCTCCGGGACATATTACTCAGAAGAGCGAACTCCACAAAAAATCCTCGATCGCCTTGTTGTTTTCATCCGGATTGTCGGAGACATGGATGATATGGTCCAGCCTGTAGTCCTCGTCAAAGGTAAGACGCATCTGGTACCAGCGGGCTCCTCCGTGGATCGACTGTGAGACTCCTTCGTTGACGAATCCGAATTTTTCATAAAAAGGGATCTTCTCCTCCTTGCAGGTCAGGACCACTCCCTTTCTGCCTGCATCGTCCGCTTCCTCGATCACGCGCCGCAGGAGCAGGCCGCCCAGTCCCTGGCGGCGGCAGTCGGGCACGGTGCAAAGGGAAAAGATCATCTGCCAGTCTCCTTCGGGATCGTGGACGGACGGGTCCGCATACATCCAGTCGGCGAGGTCCTTTTCCTTTGTGACCGGTCCCGCCGCGAAGGCGATCAGCTCATGAAATTCACTCCGGCCCAGCCAGAAGCAGTTGGGGTAGACCGCCAGTCTTCCCTCGATCCGTTCTTTTGATTCCGCCTCTTCGGGCGGGAAGCAGGCCGCCGCGACACGGGCCAGATCCTCCAGGTCTTTATTCTCTGCTTTTTTTATATACATGTACATATCGATCAGTACCTCCATGCTTTCATTGTAATGAAAAGGCAGAGGCAAATCAAGATTGCCGCCCTGGCCGGTCCCATGCCGGCACAGCTGGCATAAGCCGGCATCGGCTGGCACCGTCTGATTCGGCTGGCATTTCCGCCGGCATCGGCTGCGCATCCGGATATGGCATTCATCCAGTCCCTGTGCTATAGTCTTGGTAAATGTTCTATTCTCTTACTTCCGGCCGGAATGATCTGTGATCTGTTCTGCGGCCAGGGCGGCGGACAGACTGGCATCAGCTGTGTGCGCGGGATTGCGTTCATAATCGCGGACACCTGCTCTTTATTTACATGGAGGCTTCAACCGGAGGCGATCTAATGACAATATCTGAAGTCTCAGCCCTCTCCTGTTACCGGGAGATCGGTGAGATCAGTGCAGACCACGGCGTGTTTCTGGTCCAGCATACCGGGACCGGGATCGTCTATGTCAAAAAAATCCTGACTGTCTATAACGCGGAGGTCTATCGTTATCTGATGGACCACCATGTCAAGGGCACACCGGTAATTTTTGATATTCAGGAAGCTGACGGACGGCTAATCGTGATCGAGGAATATATCAGCGGCCATACCCTGCGCGACATTCTGGACAGGGGGCATCTGTTTTTTGAATCGGACGCTGTCGATATCGTGGACCAGCTCTGCCGGATCCTGCAGGAGCTGCACAGCGCGTCTCCCCCCGTTCTGCACCGTGACATCAAGCCCTCCAATATCATCCTGACTGCGGACGGGTCGATCCGTCTGCTGGACATGAATGCCGCCCGCCGGATGACTCCCGGCAAGGCCCAGGACACGCAGCTGATCGGCACGGTCGGCTACGCGGCGCCGGAGCAGTACGGCTTCGGTACCTCCAGCATCCAGACCGATATCTACTCCACGGGAGTCCTGCTCTGTGAGCTGGTGACCGGCCATCTGCCGAATGCCGGGATCCCCGGCGGCAAGATCGGCCGCATCGTCCGCAAATGCACGCGCATCGATCCCGCGGACCGGTATCTGGATATGGCCGATCTGAGGAATGCCCTCAGCGCGCTCATCAAAAGGCCCGCCGTCGACCTGAGCATGACAGCCGGGAACTCCTCCGGCTTTCGATACACCCTTCCGGGCTTTCGCAGCGGGAATCCCATCCACTATATAATCGCCGGCTTCGCTTATTTCGCTCTGCTGTGCCTCAGTCTCACCTACACGGCAGAAGGGTTCCCTCCCGGTCCCGTCCTGTGGACGGAACGTTTCATCTACCTGATCTGCGGTTTCTGCATCCTGCTCTTTACCGGCAACTACCTGGATGTGTGGAGGCCCCTGCGGATCCGCAGGATCCGGAATGTCTTTGTGCGGCTGGCCGTGGTCCTGGCCATTGACGTTTTTCTGGCCGCCGTCATGATGACCTTTATGATCTTTGCCGCTGTCGTCCTCAAACCCCTTATGTCCTAGCCGGATTTCCGGCTGCCGCCACACTGACCAGCTCTGACCTCAGCGGCATCGTCTTCAAAGGCTTTGCAACAAAGGCGTTTTTCCGGCTGCCGGACCACCCCTGCGGAGGCTTCCATGACCCTGTCTGATACAAGCACGATCGCTTCCTGTGAGGAGATCACTGTACTGAATACCGCAAAAAATATTACGCTGGTCCAGGATCCCGCCACACGCCGGATCTATGTCAAAAAGGTCCTGCATTTCCCCGGGGCGGACGCGGGCCGGGTCTACAGGTATCTGCAGGCCCACTATATCAGAGGTCTTCCTCTCGTCACGGATGTCAGGGAAAGGGATGGAGAACTGGTCATCCTTGAGGAATATATTACCGGCCAGACTCTCCGGTCCGTTCTGGACAACGGCAACCGCTTTTCCGTCGAAGAAGCTGTCGGGATCCTGAACCAGGTCTGCGGGATTCTGGATGCCTTCCAAAGCGCAGGGCTCCCTGTCCGCTTCTGCAATAACAGTTCCGACAATATCGTTCTGACCTTCGACGGTTCCATCCGGCTTATGCATCTGCAGACTTCCGGAAAACCTTCTTCCAGGCAGCTAGTCGGCACAGAGGATCCCGGCCAGTATTTCGAAACAGGAAAAGCCGGCAGGCAGGCCATCGCAGAGGATTCCGGCCTTCAGGCTGCCATCCGGTCCGTTGGAATCCTTCTTTGTGAGCTTCTGACCGGCCGGCCGCCATTCAACGGCCAGCCCGCAGACAGAAGCAGTCTGCCCGAAAGGACCCACGGATCCCTGACCGTGAGCAGCCTCCCCCGCCGGGGCTCCTCGTCCCCGGCCGTCACCGGTCTGCCCGGAGGCAGACCCGGCCGGATCATCCGTAAATGTCTGCAGAAGGACCCGAAAAAATGCTACCGGAATCTGCGCAGCCTCCGGCAGGACCTGGAAAAATGCCTGGACAGGCCCATGGCTGACAGGAGCCCCACCTCAGAGGACCGCTTCGAACGTTTTCCGGATGAGAGCATGGAAGTGTTGATCAGCAGGAATGATAAACAGACTGACGCAAAGCCCTGGCTGCTCCCCGGATTCCGCAGCGGAAATCCCATCCATTACCTGGCAGCCGCCTGCGCCTACGGCCTCCTGCTCTACTTCACCTCCGACTTTCATATGGATGATTTTCCTCCGGGATTTCCCACCTGGACAGCTCGTATCGTCTTCCTGCTCTGGGGCCTGATGATCCTGCTTTTTACAGGGAACTATATGGATATCTGGGACATTCTGAGGATCACCCGCATCCGCAGCCCCCTCCTGCGCCTCCTGGCCGTGCTTGCCGTTGACGCCGTCCTCGTCGTGGGATGGGCCTTTGCCATCGTCCTGACCGGCCTGGCGCTGGGAGTCTACCATTCCAGGTACTTTGGATAAGTTCTTTGGATAACAGAGAAAAAACACTGAATCATAAGAGCCCGCAATAAAGGCAGCCATAAAGGCAGCTTAAAACCATAAAGGCAACTTAAACCCATAAGTATAGTAAACGACATTAATAACTTT
>DGUF01000089.1:0-294 GCA_002394525.1 Lachnospiraceae bacterium UBA4317
AACTCCATCAACATCGGCCGCCTGGTGCCCCAGATCGTCTACTATGTCTATGCCTATTCCAGACTGGTCGCGGACGGCAGCATCAAGGCGGGGGACAAGGTCAACTTCGTCGTGCCGACCGGAAACTTCGGCAACATCCTGGCCGCCTACTATGCCGCCCGGATGGGCCTGCCGGTCGGAAGGCTGATCTGCGCCTCCAATTCCAACAAGGTCCTCTTTGATTTCTTTGAGACCGGGACCTATGACCGCAACAGGGAATTCATCCTGACCAGCTCCCCCTCCATGGACATCCTG
>DGUF01000089.1:336-2875 GCA_002394525.1 Lachnospiraceae bacterium UBA4317
CTGATCTCCAGCAATCTGGAGCGGCTGATCTACCACATCAGCGGCAGCGATGCCGCAAAGACCGCGGCCCTCATGGGAGACCTGAGCAGCAAGGGCGTCTACGGGATCACGGACCGGATGCGCGAGGACCTGGCCCTCTTCTGCGGGGGCTACGCGACGGAAGAGGAGACGGCTGCTGCCATCCGCAGGCTCTACGAAAAGGAAAGCTATGTCATCGATCCCCACACGGCCGTCGCGGCCCACGTCTATGACAGCTACCGCGAAAAGACCGGGGACCGGACACCCACGGTGATCGCCTCCACGGCCAGCCCCTTCAAGTTTGAAAACAGCGTCATGCAGGCCCTGGGCGAGCCCTCGGACCTCCCTGACCTGGAGCTGGCGGACCGCCTGAGCGCCAAGTCCGGCGTGGCGGTTCCCGAGGCCGTGAACATCCTGCGCACGGCTCCCGTCCGCCACAATATCGTCTGTGAAAGAGACGGCATGAAGGCGGAAGTGAAAAAATTCCTGGGCATGTGATCCGGGCACGGAAAATATCTGACGGCGGACGATACACGTTGTAAAAACCGGGGCTGCCCCTTGCCGGACAGCCCCGGGTACATTTATCTCATGATCTATTGACAATTGGAGAATATGACTAATCAGATGATACAGGACAGGCTGAGACGCCTGCGCGCAAAAATGACAGACCTGGGGGTCGATTATTTCCTGATCCCCACGGCGGATTTTCACAATTCGGAGTATGTGGCTCCCTATTTCCAGACCAGAAAATATTTCAGCGGCTTCAGCGGATCCAGCGGGACCCTGATCGTCGGACTGGAGGAGGCCGGTCTGTGGACCGACGGACGCTATTTCATCCAGGCCGAAAAGGAGCTCGCCGGGACCGGGGTGGACCTCTACCGGGACCAGGAGGAGGGTGTCCCCACGGTCACCGCCTGGCTCAGGGACAGACTGGGAAAGGCTGCCGGCAGCGGCCGGCAGGCTGTGCTGGCCTTTGACGGCAGGTGCATCACGGTCAGCAGACTCAGGGATTTCCGGTCGAAGTTTTCAAGCATCGACGTCCGCTTTGCGGCGGACCTCGACCCGGCGGAGGGAATCTGGCCCGACCGCCCGGACCGGCCCGCGGAAAAGATCTCCGTGCTGGAGGAAAAATACGCCGGCGAGTCCGCCGCCTCCAAGCTGGAGCGTCTGCGGGACAGGATGCGCGAGGCCGGAGCCGGTCTCTATGTGGACGGCAGGCTGGACAATCTCATGTGGCTCTTCAACATCCGGGGAAAGGATGTGGAGTGCACGCCGGTCGCCCTGAGCTTCGGCCTGGTCACCATGGACCGCCAGGTCCTCTTTGTGCAGGACAGGGCAGTCACGGAGGAGGTCCGGTCCTATGCGGCCGGGATCGGCCTGGAGCTTCGCGGCTATGATGAGATCTATGCCTTCCTGGAGGACCCGGAGCTCTACAGACAGATCTCCGGACCCGGACAGGATCCCGCGGCCTGCCGCGCCCTCTTTCATCCGGCGAGTCTGAGCTGCCGGCTCTACGAGGCCCTGCAGGAGGGCCGGACCGCTGCCTTTGGTCAGAAATATAAGCCCTCCAGGCATTTTGATATCGAAAAGCGGAGTCCCGTCGAGGACTTCAAGGCAGTGAAAAACGCGGTCGAGCTGGAGAATATCCGGTCCTGCTACCGGGAGGATTCCGCAGCGGTCTGCAGATTCCTCTACTGGCTCCACAGACATGCAGAGGAGGGGACGGTCGGGACCCTGACCGAGAAGGACGCCGAGAAGAAGATGGATTCCCTGCGCGCGCAGATCAGCGACTTCGTCGACCTGTCCTTCGGCACGATCTCGGCCTACGGCCCCAACGCGGCCATGATGCACTACAGCGCCAAAGAGGATGACTGCGCGCAGCTCAGGCCTGAGGGCATGCTGCTGGTCGACTCCGGCGGCCAGTACCTGCGCGGCACGACCGATGTCACCCGCACGACGGCCCTGGGCCCCGTGACAGACGGCATGCGGCGCCACTACACTTTGACGGCGGCGGGCAACCTGCAGCTCATGGACGCGGTCTTTCTCTACGGCTGCACGGGCCGCAATGTAGACATCCTGGCCAGGGAGCCCCTGTGGCAGGAATTCGTGGACTACAAGTGCGGGACCGGCCACGGCATCGGCTACCTGCTCAGCGTGCACGAGGGACCCCAGAACATCCGCTGGCGCTTTACGCAGGGGATGGAGGAGGCCGTGCTGGAGCCCGGCATGATCGTATCGGACGAGCCCGGCGTCTATCTGGAAGGACAGTACGGGATCCGCATCGAGACCATCCTGGAGGTGGTGGAGGCCGCGAAAAACGGCGACGGGACCTTCCTGCGCTTCAATCCGCTGACCCTGGTCCCCCTGGACAGGGCCCTGATCGACCCGGCCCTTCTGACGCCCCGGATCAGGCAGGTCCTCAACTCCTACCATGAGAGGGTCTTCAGGGAGGTCGCTCCCCTGCTGACCAAAGAGGAGGCCGCGTGGCTCAGAGACCAGACGCAGCCTGTATGATGCCTCG
>DGUF01000089.1:2959-3510 GCA_002394525.1 Lachnospiraceae bacterium UBA4317
ATGCCTCGCACAGCGTTGTAAGTTCACGAGGGCATGCTGTTGTCACAGGGGTACCCGTGTGCTATAATAAAGGTACCTGAGATGCCACTCATCTGTTATTTTGAACCTACAATTACTTTAAACGGGAATCCTATATCGCTGTGCGGATGTCAGGCCTTCCGTGTGAAAACACAGGCAGAGGAAGACTGAAGCCCATGCTGCGGACACCCACCTGGCATGTGTGCTAGGAGTCAAAATGCAGGTTCGGCGTTTCAGGTTTTTCTATGTCTTTTTCCAGGTTCGGCCGGTCTTTGATGGAAGATTTCTGATGGAAGTTTTATCAAAGAAAGCCCTTTGATCGAACAGAGATCCGACGGGCGGGACAAAGATCCGGAAAAGCCAAAAACGTTTTTGATCAGGCGCACTGGCGGGCGGGAGGAGATTTTGGACCGCCCGCTGTTTTTTGTGCCCCTGAAAAAGCCCGGGCCGGGATGCGCTGTCTGCCGCATCCGGCTGCGGTATAAGGAAAATATCATTCATTTCAATCATATGATGTAAAGGTCAAAAGTATC
>DGUF01000291.1 GCA_002394525.1 Lachnospiraceae bacterium UBA4317
GGCTTTCTCCTCGCGCTGCCGCTCTACGAGCGGCATGGTCGGAAAGAATGAGAAAAAGAAATCGCAGAAGAAGACGCAATCGCTTAATTTTATACCTGGTTATAGCCGTGGTCGGCCTTTTCCTGGTCCGCTGGGCCATAGGCCGCCGTTCCCTGCCGACAGAGACTGCGGCCGAGGCCGGCTCGATCCCGGCCGCGGCTGCGGAGAAGACAGCAGGACCTGCCGGGACCAGCCCTGAGATCTCAGAATCTGCCGGGACCGGAGCGGAGACTGCAGCTGACGAGACTGGCGGGCGGACAGCGGCTGCAGCTGCGGAGCTGCCTGCCGGCGGACAGGGCGGACAGGTTCAGACAGTTGTATCCGGATCCGCGGATGCCGGCTCCGGGACAGGGACTTCCGCCGGAAGTAATACGATCGGAAGCACCGGGGAGGGAAACCTTCGCCGGGAGACAGCTGGCCTGACCGGATCCACCTGCGCGACAGCTGCGGCTGCTGTTCCCGCGGCACCAAAGCAGACTGAACTGGAAAAGGGAAAGGAATATCTCGATTCCCTGGACAGGCGGCAGCCGATCGAAGTCGAGTATATGATCGACAAGGCCAGAGTGGATTACGAAAATCAAAAGCAGAAGCTCGCCTATGTGGAGGAGCGGGAGAAATACCGGGACAAACTCGAGGACGGGGATGTCTGGGACAAATTCAAGGACTATGTCTTCCTGGGTGACTCCCGCGTAGTCGGCTACGATGTATTCGGCTTTCTCCCCTCTGAGCGGGTCCTGGCTGAGGCCGGAGATACCATCCTGCGGATCTCCGAGCATATGGATACCCTCAAGGAGATGGATCCCGACTATATTTTTATCAGCTATGGCATCAACGATATAGGGGTCGGGCTCTGGCCGACCGCGGAGGAGTACGCAGAGGACTTCGGTAAGAGGCTCGAAGAGCTCAGGAAGGAGCTGCCGGAAGCCCGGATCTTTGTCAACTCGATCATACCCGCGACCGACGAAGCAGTCGCCGGCGTATCCATCTGGGGAAAGATCCCCGAATACAGCGAGGCAGTCCGCAAGGTCTGTCAGGAAAAGGAGATTCCCTTTATCGACAACGACAGCCTGATCAAGGACCACCATGATCTCTACGCCGGGGACGGAGTGCATCTTCAGTCTGATTTTTATCCCTATTGGGCGGAGGAACAGATCCTGGCCGTCTTCGACCTGGACCACGGGCGGACCGCGGACGGAACCCCTCTGGAAGAGGTTTGGACGGCCGATGACGGGAAAGCAGAGACGGGACAGACCGGACGGACCGGACAGGAGTAAAAGGATTCGATATGGCGTTTGATCCTGATTTTGAAGAATTGCAAAGAGACGAGCCCGGACGGCAGGAAACTGGCGGAGCCCAGGACAGACCCCGGCGGCGGGGAGCCGGCCGGGCCCTGCCGGTCTTCCTCTGCCTGCTCCTGACCGCGGCGGGTTTTTTCCTGATGTTTTACGATGGAAAAAGGAATGTCCGCCACGGTGTATGCAGGTGCGGGGACGGCAGGATGATGGAAATCCCCTGTGAGCCCGACATGGACAAGATCGACCAGACCGCAGACGGGATCGGGCAGCTCGCCCAGGCCCATCCGGAGATCGCCCAGTATATGATGCTGATCCCCTCCGCAGCCTGTGTCCAGCCGGACTACCTGCCGGCGGGCCTGCAGATCCGGGACCAGAAGGCGGACCTGTCCATGGTCAGGTCAAAGATGCCGCAGGCGCTTTCCTGGATCGACCTCTACGAACTTTTTTCGGTCCATGCGGGAGAAAAACTCTACTATGCCACGGACATCTATCTGACAGGCTGGGGAAGCAGGTATGCCTCGGGCCTGGCTCTTGAAAAAATGGGGGCCCGGGCGCCGGAGGGAAAGGACACCTGCTATCTTTTGTCCGACAGCTATGAAGGAAAACTGGCGGCGGACCGGGACCTGGTCCAGCGCCTGACCGGAAACAAAAAGGAGCGCCTGGAGATCTATATACCGGAGGAGGAGGCCGCCTATTACCGGGTGGACGGATTGACCGGCAGGCTCTCGGGATCTCTCTATGATTCGCGGGCCCTCCGCGGAACACAGCAGTATGACGTGTTTTTCGGCGGCAACAGACCTCTGACCGAGATCTGCACGACCGCCGTGAACGGACAGACCCTGCTCATTATCGGAGACAGGGAGGCAGACTCGGTCGTCCCGGGCTTTGTCTCATCTTTTGAAAAGATCATCCTGGTCCATCCGGACAAGAGCCCTGCGACGATAGAGAAGCTGATCGGGGAATACCAGCCGACCGGCATCCTCTATCTCTACGGCGCCAATTCCTTTATGAGGGACCGGGCCCTGCTCCACGCGCTGGGAAAATAGCTTTCCCGGGCTTCCCGGCCCGGACCTGGGGCGCGGGTACGCCGGACAGGCCGGAGCACGGAGGACGCTGATCTGCCTGACAGGCCGGAGAAGGGGCTGCTTTTCTGCCTGACAGGCCGGAGAACGGGGGCCGGACCTGCACACAGACCGACGTCATACAATGGGAAATTATGTAATCATGTAACGGGAGGAAATAATGGACGAACAGACTCTGAACAAAGAAGATACGCATCCGCAGGCTCAGGACGATGCCCGGATGCAGGAGCCTGTAGATAAGATGAACAGGGCGGCTGAAGAGAAGAGCGTCGCAAAGAGCACTGTCTTCGACAAGGGGCCCTACGAAGTCCGGACCCCTGTGCAGACTGTGCGCAGTGAAACAGAGGGAGATCCGGATGCCAACTTCTATCAGGGAACGGGCCATGTCAGGATCCGCACTCTGGAAATGAAGGAGATCTCGCAGGAGGACATCGACCGGGTCCTGGAACTGACCGGCCAGCTGGAAGCCTTTGACATTCTGATGATGTATTACGACTGCGCCCTGGCCCAGGTCAGGACAAAGCTGGAGATCCTCAACAGGGAAATGGCCCTCAAAAAGAAGCGCAATCCATTTGAATCGATCAAGTGCAGGCTCAAGAAACCGGTCAGCATTTATGAGAAGCTCAAGCTCCGCAGGATCCCCTTCTCGGTCGAAAACATCGAGACCCATCTGACGGATGTGGCGGGACTGCGCGTGATCTGCTCCTTCATCGATGATATCTACAATATCCGGGACAGCCTGGCTGCCCAGGACGACGTAAAGATCATCCAGGAAAAGGACTATATCGCCCATCCCAAGGCCAACGGCTACAGGAGCCTCCACCTGATCCTGGAAATCCCCATCTTCCTCATGCAGGAAAAAAAGTTCATGAGAGTGGAGCTGCAGTTCCGCACGATCGCCATGGACTTCTGGGCCAGCGTGGAACATAAGATGAAATACAAAAAAGAGATCAAGAACGAGAAATCGATTGTCGAGGAGCTGCGCTACAGCGCGGACCTGATCAACCAGCTGGACCGCAGGATGCTCCAGATCAGGGACCGGATCGAGCTCAGCGAGGAGTCCAACCTGGAACGTTCGGAATGGAAATAACCGGCGCCAGGCGAAAAACTCCATACAATACAAAAAACCCCGGCTTCGAGCCGGGGTTTTTATTATAAAATGAAATCACGGGGGGCAGACTGGAATCAGCTCCCGGAGCTTTCCTCCGCGACCCAGCGCCCGGCGGCCCCGCAGGGCAGGACCAGGCCGTTGCCGGAGACGGGAAGTCCGACCTCCCCGGCATCCACGCTGCCCTTGTGGACGGGGTCGAGTACAGTGTGCAGCATGTAGCTGAGCACGGCTGGCTGCAGCCCTGTCGTATAGGAATTGATCAGGAAGAAGAGGGGATTTTCGGAGAGCAGCAGGGAACACCTCTGCAGGAAGGGGAAGATGCTGTCCTCGATCTTCCAGATCTCACCCTTGGGGCCCCTGCCGTAGGAGGGCGGGTCCATGATGATGGCGTCATAGTGATTGCCCCGCCGGATCTCCCGCTCCACGAACTTGCCGCAGTCGTCGACCAGCCAACGGATCGGGGCATCGGCCAGACCGGAGAGCTGGGCATTTTCCCTCGCCCATCCGACCATGCCCTTGGAGGCGTCCACATGGGTCACCCTGGCGCCCGCGGCAGCGGCTGCGGCTGTGGCCCCTCCCGTATAGGCAAAGAGGTTGAGGACCCGGACCTCCTGTCCTGCCCCGACCCTGGCGCGGATCAGAGCGGAAAACCAGTCCCAGTTCACGGCCTGCTCGGGGAAGAGGCCGGTATGCTTGAAGCTGAAGGGCTTGAGCCGGAAGGTCAGATCCCTGTAATGGATGCACCAGTCGTCCGGCAGGTCAAAAAACTCCCATTCCCCGCCGCCCTTTTTGCTGCGGTGATAATGGGCATTGGGCTTTTTCCACTCCCGGCCGCGGGGCGTGTCCCAGATGACCTGGGGATCCGGCCGGATCAGCCGGTACTCTCCCCATCTCTCAAGCTTCTCCCCCCGCGAGGTGTCTATCACTTCATAGTCTTTCCAGGCGTCAGCAACCCACATTGTCATTTTCCTTTCTATATATAAATGATATAATACCGGATTCCGGATGAACGAAACAGATCCGGGGCGGCAGCCTTACCCGCCGGTCCTTTCAAAACCTGTCCGTTCAATACCTGCCTTTTCAGGTACTGCCCTTTCAAGGTCTGTTCTCCAAGTCTACCTTCTGTGTGCCGAAATGTAAAGTGGTTCGCGCCCTTCGGAAGGCGCACATGGCAGCCGATTCAGGGCACTTGCGCGGACAGTTTGCAGAAATGACTTTATTTAATATAGAAGATATGTTAAAATCGACATGCTATTTCGTTGCAGTGATAAAGCGTTAAACTGTCATTGCAGCATAAATCATAAAGGGAGGAGATACTATGACAACATCACAAATCATCATAATTGCCACGATTGTTGTATATCTGTTCGGTATGCTGCTGATCGGCGTCATCTTCAACCGTCAGGGTGCGGCTGATACTTCCGACGGCTTCTATATCGGAGGCAGAGGCCTCGGACCGCTCGTTACAGCCATGAGCGCGGAGGCGTCCGACATGAGCAGCTACCTGCTGATGGGTCTGCCCGGCCTGGCCTACCTGGCAGGTATCGCGGAGGTTGGATGGACCGCCATCGGCCTGGCTGTCGGAACCTACCTGAACTTCCTGTTTGTCGCCAGGATCCTCAGACGCTACTCCGAAAAGCTCGGCGCCTTTACGATCCCGGATTTTTACAGCCGCAGGTATAACGACCAGGAAAACATCCTTTCCCTGATCGCGGCCCTGATCATCATCATTTTCTTCGTGCCCTATACGGCATCCGGCTTCAAGGCTGTCGGAACCCTCTTCAACAGCCTGTTCGGAGTCGAGTATCACCTCGCCATGATCATCGGCGCCGTTATCATCGTCGCCTACACGACCATGGGAGGCTTCCTTGCGGTCTCCACCACGGACCTGGTCCAGAGTATCTTTATGTCCATCGCCCTCGTGATCATCGTCTTCTTCGGCATTGAGAAGGCCGGCGGAATGGATACCGTCGTGCAGAACGCCAAGGCCCTTCCCGGATATCTGAACCTCTTCCAGGGCTACGATGTCACGACCAATTCCGCATCCACCTACGGCCCGCTGAGCATCTGCTCCACCCTGGCCTGGGGCCTCGGCTACTTCGGCATGCCCCATATCCTGCTTCGCTTCATGGCGATCAGAGATGAGAGAGAGCTGGTGCTCTCCCGCCGGATCGCATCGGTCTGGGTCGTCCTTTCCATGGGCATCGCGATTTTCATCGGTATCATCGGCTTCAGTGTTTCCCTGGCCGGAGAGATCCCCATGCTCAACGGCAGCTCCTCTGAGGCCGAGACCATCATTATCCAGATGGCCAATCTCATGAGCCAGCACAGCGTGATCTTTGCCCTGGCAGCCGGAATCATCCTGGCCGGCATCCTGGCAGCAACCATGTCCACGGCTGACTCCCAGCTGCTCGCCGCCGCCTCTTCCGTTTCCGAAGACCTTATGCAGAGCTTTGGCCGCATCAAACTCTCCCAGCAGAGCAAGATGATCGCAGCCCGTGCGACCGTTATCGGGATCGCCCTGGTCGCCATCGTCCTGGCGTGGAACCCCAACAGCTCCGTGTTCCGTGTCGTCTCCTTTGCCTGGGCCGGCTTCGGCGCCACCTTCGGACCGACCATGCTGCTCGCCCTCTTCTGGCGCAGATCCAACAAACAGGGCGCTATCGCGGGCCTGGTCGCCGGCGGCGTTATGATCTTTGTCTGGAAGTTCGGCATCGCCCGCCTCGGCGGAGTTTTCGCCATCTATGAACTTCTTCCCGCCTTCCTGATCGCCCTCGCTGCCGATGTGATCGTCAGCCTGAGCACCAAGGCTCCCTCACCCGTGATCGTCAAGCACTACGACGAAGTTCACCGCTGAGAATGTTTTGAGGCGGAGGGACGAGCCGGGCCAGCGCACATCCTTTGGCCATTGCTCCTCTTCGCACAGATGCACCAGGATGTGAATCGCTTGCCGGGAGGGCAATGTCCCATCAAGTGCATCTAAGTGCTCATCGCAAGCATGGCCGCCAGGATGTGCGCATGCCCGGCTCTGATTGCGCCTCCCCCTGCAATGGGGGGAGGTTAGAGGCCGGCCCTTCGGGCCGGAATTTAGCTTCCTTTATTTGCCGGGGGAGCGGGAGTCAGGGCCGAAAGGGAATCCATCCCGGCGGACATGATGTGATGAGCGCTGGAGCTTCTTGGCGAAGCGGATGCGAGAGGGCGGGTCAATTTCCCGGCTCTCACAGCCGGGAAATTGTTGTCCGCATGTTTGAGCATTTTGTCTCTTCAAGACAAAATGCGAGTTCGGACATTGCCCGCCCGGAGCAGACGCAAGCCTTAGTAGCTCCGTGCGAAGAGCTCTCATGTCCAAGGGATGGATCCCCTTTCGGCTCGTCCTCTCCCTGCACCACCATTTTGTACGGGGTTAAGTACAGAAAAAAGAGAAAAAACTTTATAATTCGTGAAATTTCTGCTTGAACAAGACGAAGAGTCATGTTATTCTAACAAAGCTGTGACATGATAGCTGTGAAGCGTGAGGTTGCTGCCGGTCCGCCGGCAGGTTTTCCGTGGAGCGAATGTCTGGAGCCCTCTTCACGAGCCATTTGGAGAGGAGCTCGCAAATCTGACGACAAGTCACTGTACAGATGAAGGTCTGCAGAGCAGAGATGCTGCTTAAGGCAGAAACGACGTGTGAGAACACGGTTTTTTATTTTGAAAGACCATGACACACACGGGATAGTGTACAGTCACCGCTTGTCGTACTTACCAAAAAGTGCGAAAAGGAGGCGACTTTTTTTATGGCAAATCAGGTTATGAGAATCACATTGAAGGCATATGATCATCAGCTCGTGGATGCTTCCGCGAAGAAGATCATCGAGACGGTCAAGAAGAACGGCTCTCAGGTCAGCGGCCCCGTTCCGCTCCCTACTAAGAAAGAGGTAGTTACCATCCTCCGCGCCGTTCATAAATATAAAGATTCTCGTGAGCAGTTCGAGCAGCGCACACACAAGCGCCTGATCGACATCATCACCCCCACACAGAAGACTGTCGACGCTCTCCAGAGACTGGAGATGCCCGCAGGTGTCTACATCGACATCAAGATGAAGACCAGGTAATCTGTGCATCACAAGGCATGCTGCTGCACTCTCCGTGTGCAGTCGGTAAAAAACCGCCGGTTTCGTCAGAAGCCCGGCGGCGCCGGACCGCAATGATCAATGGCTGTGCGGTGCGGCGGGTAGATAAACCTCTACTAGTATGACATCAGCCTGATCCGGGTCTCCGGATCCGGTACAGGAAAGCCCGTTCCGGGGGACAGCCAGACAGCAGACTGTTCCTTATATATAAGAAGAAAGCAGTAAAGTGCAGGATGCCATTGCACGCTGTGAACGAGCTGATGTCCGCTGTAGACAATTCGCCGCGGCGATCCGCGGCAGAAAAGAGGTAAGAATGAAGAAAGCAATTATGGCAACCAAGATCGGTATGACCCAGGTCTTCCAGGAGGACGGCACCCTGATCCCTGTGACAGTCCTTGAGGCAGGCCCCTGTGTGGTCACACAGATCAAGACAGTCGAGAACGACGGCTATGAGGCAGTTCAGGTCGGCTACGGCGAGGCCAAAGAGCGCATCACCACTGTTGACAAGAACGGCAAGAAGGAAGTCGCTCACCGCCACGGCGTGGGCAAGGCCATGAAGGGCCACTTCGACAAGGCCGGCGTCTCCGTCAAGAAGCATGTGAAAGAGTTCCTCTTCGAGAACGCTTCTGAATACAAGCTCGGCGATGAGATCAAGGCTGACATCTTTGAGGCAGGCGACAAGATCGACGCGACAGCAGTTACCAAGGGCAAGGGCTTCCAGGGCGCCATCAAGCGTCACGGCCAGCACAGAGGTCCCATGGGACACGGCTCCAAGTTCCATCGTCATCAGGGTTCCAACGGATCTTCTTCCGATCCCAGCAGAGTTTTCAAGGGCAAGGGAATGCCCGGACACATGGGTTCCGTCCAGGTCACGGTCAGAAATCTTGAGATCGTCCGCGTGGATGCCGAGAAGAACCTGCTCCTTGTCAAAGGCGCGATCCCGGGTCCCAAGAAGGGCCTTGTGACCATCAAAGAGACCACAAAGGCAGACGCCTGATCGGCCGCGGTCTTTTAGAAAGGAGGAACACAGATGGCGAACGTATCTGTTTTAAATATGGAAGGACAGGAGGTCGGAACGATCGACCTCAATGACGCTATCTTCGGCGTCGAAGTAAATGAGAACCTGATCCACATGGCAGTTGTGCAGCATCTGGCCAACAAGCGCCAGGGCACACAGAAGGCCAAGACCCGCGGCGAGGTCTCTGGAGGAGGCAGAAAGCCCTGGAGACAGAAGGGTACCGGCCATGCGCGCCAGGGTTCAACCAGAGCTCCCCAGTGGAAGGGCGGCGGCGTTGTCTTCGCTCCCGTTCCCCGCGACTACTCCTTCAAGATGAACAAGAAGGAGAAGAGGATCGCCCTCAAGTCCGCTCTGACCGACCGCCTGCAGGAAGGCAAGCTGATCGTCCTCGACGAGCTGAAGTTTGACGAGATCAAGACCAAGGCTTTCGTCAAGGTCATGGACAACCTGAAGATCGATAACAGGGCACTGTTCGTTCTCGGCGATATGGATCAGAACGTGATCCTCTCCGCAAGGAACGTCCCTGACACCAAGACCACACAGACATCCGAGATCAATGTCTACGACATCATGAACGCGCAGACACTGGTCATCACAAAGGATGCTGTCGCGAAGATCGAGGAGGTGTACGCATAATGGCAACGCTCGAATATTACGACATTCTGTTGAAGCCCGTCATCACTGAGAAGAGCATGGAGCTGATGGCCGAGAAGAAATATACTTTCCTCGTACATCCCGATGCAAATAAATTCCAGATCAAGACCGCTGTCGAGAGGCTCTTCGACGGAGTCAAGGTTGAGAAGGTCAATACCCTCAACGCAGACGGAAAGCTGAAGAGAAGAGGCATGGTCTACGGCAAGACTGCCAGGACCAAAAAAGCCATCGTCAAACTCACCGAGGACAGCAAGGACATCGAGGTCTTCACCGGACTTTGATCGCCGCAGGGCGAAAGAGATCCTGCAAAGGCGATAAGCCCTGCAGAAGCATCGGACAGACAGCACCCGCGCGGGAGGATCCCATTCGGTATGCGGGAGCTGCACAATGCGGTGCGAATATTACATGAATAGGAGAACCAATCATGGGAATTAAAAAGTATACCGCTTATACCCCGTCCAGACGTAACATGACAGGTTCTGATTTCTCCGAAGTCACCAAGAAGACTCCTGAGAAATCTCTGGTTGAGTCCCTCAAGAAGAACGCGGGACGCAACAACCAGGGTAAGATCACTGTCAGACATCACGGCGGCGGCAACAGAAGAAAATACAGACTGGTCGATTTCAGAAGAATCAAAGATGGCGTCCCCGCCAAGGTCATCGGCATCGAGTACGATCCCAACAGGACCGCCAACATCGCCCTGATCTGCTATGAGGACGGCGAGAAGTCCTATATCCTGGCTCCCCAGGGCCTGACAGACGGCATGACCGTCATGAACGGCGAGAAGGCTGAGATCAGAGTCGGCAACTGCCTGCCTCTGTCCGCCATCCCTGTAGGTACCCAGGTACACAACGTTGAGCTCAAGCCCGGCAAGGGCGGCCAGATGGTCCGCAGCGCCGGCACCAGCGCTCAGCTGATGGCTAAGGAAGGCAAGTATGCCACCCTCCGTCTCCCCTCCGGCGAGATGAGAATGGTTCCGCTGGAATGCCGCGCTACGATCGGCGTTCTCGGCAACATCGACCACAACCTGATCAACTATGGTAAGGCAGGCCGGAAGCGCCACATGGGCATCCGTCCTACAGTCCGCGGTTCCGTCATGAACCCCAACGATCATCCTCACGGCGGTGGTGAGGGCAAGGCTCCGATCGGACGTCCCGGCCCGAGCACTCCCTGGGGCAAGCCTGCACTTGGTTACAAGACTCGCAAGAAGAAAGCTTCTGATAAGCTGATCGTGAGAAGACGCGGCGGCAAGAAGTAATAACAAGGACTGTACAGCGGCCTGACCCGGATAAAAAGGGCCGCAGCCGCTGAGCACAAATAAGGAGATTACCATGGCAAGATCACTGAAAAAAGGACCGTTTGCGGATAAAAGCCTTTTAAAGAAGATTGACGAGATGAACGCTTCCGGCAGCAAGCAGGTCATCAAGACCTGGTCTCGCCGCTCGACGATTTTCCCGTCGTTTGTTGGCCACACGATTGCCGTCCATGACGGACGCAAGCACGTGCCGGTGTATGTTACAGAAGATATGGTCGGCCACAAGCTCGGCGAGTTTGTTATGACCCGTACATACCGCGGACACCAGGGCAACAACAAGAAATAATGTCTAATTCAGCCGCCCGTGAACAGGTCCTGTTCCGGTTGAAGGCTGATGATATGTCTGAAGGACATGAATTGAAAGGAGCGGAACTATGGCAAACGGACATAGAACCCAAATTAAACGTGAGAGAAATGCTCAGAAGGACACACGTCCGTCCGCTAAGCTTTCTTACGCCAGGATTCCTACCCAGAAGGCATGCTTCGTCATGGACGCGATCCGCGGCAAGGATGTCAACACTGCGATCGGAATTCTTACATACAATAACAGATACGCTTCAGAAGTCATCCTGAAGCTCCTCAACTCCGCGGTGGCCAATGCAGAGAACAACCTCGGCATGAACCCCTCGAACCTGTACGTCGCAGAGTGCTATGCCTTCGACGGCCCCACCATGAAGAGAATCAGACCCAGGGCCCAGGGCAGAGCCTACAGGATCCTCAAGAGAATGAGCAATCTCAAGATCGTTCTCGACGAGATGAAGAGTGAAGAGTAAGCGGAATTAGAAAGGAGCCAAAATGGGACAGAAAGTTAATCCTCATGGTCTGCGTGTTGGCATTATCAAAGACTGGGATTCCAGATGGTATGC
>DGUF01000182.1 GCA_002394525.1 Lachnospiraceae bacterium UBA4317
CGGAGCTGCGCAAGGCCCTTCGGCTGTTTGTGCAGCTTGACGAGTCTCAGAGCCTTTACGATACTTTTGACCTTTACATCATTATATTTCATATATTTATGGCCGCCGGCGCATTAAAAATCATCCTTCTGCCGCGTTGGCGATGTACATGATCGTCAGCATGGTGAAGATGAACGCCTGCATGGCGCCGGTAAACCAGTCAAAATAGACCGAAAGGACAGCCGGAAGGCCGACGCTCAGGATGGGGATGTGGCTGAGGAACTCGCCGACCGCGCCGGGGATCAGACCCAGGAGCGCGCCGGAGGCGATGGCCAGAGCCGCATAGATCAGGCCGTTGATGACGATGCCCGACAGGATGTTGCCGAAATGACGGCAGGCCATACTGACAGGGGTCGCCAGCTCGGACAGGATGTTGAAGGGGGTCATGACAGGGATCGGTTCGGTGAACCCTTTCATGTAGCCCAGCAGACCGCCGGCCTTGATCTTGTTTGCCGTGATCATGATGAAGACCAGGATCGCCCAGGAGGCCTCCGTCGAGAGGTCTGCTGTCGGACTCCTGAAGATTGGGATCAGGCTGATCAGGTTGGAGACGATACTCGTGGCAAAGATGGTGGAAACGAAGGGGATCAGGTTGTCAAACTTTGTCCCGCCCGTGTTGTTGCGGACCAGATTGGTCGCCGCCTCCACGATCATCTCGGCAACTGCCTGCCGTTTGGAGATCTTCTCCACTTTCAGGTTGCGCGTCAGGAATATGCACAGTCCCGTGATGATGAGCATGACGATCCAGCTCACCACGATCGTTTCCGAGATCAGGATATCGCCCAGGACAGGGATCCCCGTCGGAATTCTGAAGAATATCTTCGCACCGGAAATGTCAAATTCCATTAATAATACTCACCTCCTCTGCTATTGAATTTTTTATATCCCATACAAACGAAGCCGTATTCCAGGACTAGAATGTGAAAGGTGCTTTCGTCAATATGGCGGCGCCGGACGGCGCCTGCAAAACGCTGTTTCCTTTATCTGAATTCCCTTCTGGAACCCCCCAAATATCTAATCCCTTTAAAGGCCTTTCAATAAAAGAACAGCGCAATGCTCCTCACAGGTTTGTCATGAAGCTGTTTATTCGTCTGTTTTTTCCGTCTCTTCCGGATCCGGAATGCCGTCGTCCTCCGAGAAGGCCGGTGTATCCCCTTCTGATGATCCGGGCTCTTCCGGTCCCTCCGGGTCCGGTATGCCGTCGTCCTCCGAAAAGACCGGAGCCTGTTTGTCTGAAGCTCCGTCCTCCTCAGGTTTCTCCGTGTCCGGGACCGCGTCGTCCTCCGAAAAGGCAGGAGGCTCAGCCGCTGGTGCCGCGGTTCCGGTCCCGGGCTTGCCTGTGATCCCCATGCGAATCCCCCGGATCTTGATCACCAGACTGGGGATAAAGAGGGGGATGATGCCCGCCGCGTAATTGAAGCAGGGGGCAAAGATCGCGATGATGATCCAGAGTCCCCGCATCAGCATGCGGTTGCGGTAGCTCACGCGCATCATGCGCAGGGCGTCATCGCGGTTGGTGACATTGACAACATTCTGGACCGTGACCGCCATCAGAAAGAAATTGGCGACTGCCACGGCTCCGCCGCAGAGGGCCCCGAGGACAATCCTGTAGTCGAATTTGACGGTGGACTCCGGAAAAATCAGGTGCAGGACCAGAAAGATCAGGATCAGGATGACACATCCAACGGCTGTCCCGGCCGCCACTGCCATTGTCTCCTTGCGGACAGCTTTTTGCAGTTTCATAAAATCTCAGCTTTCTAAAACTAAATATTTTTATGTTCTCAGACGGCCTCTTCTCAGCGGTGATCATTGAAGGACCGCTCCTCAGAGCCCCTGGAGGGCTTTTTCTCCCTGCGGGTGACTGCCAGATAGACCTTGTAGGCAGTCATAAAGGAAGCGCCGAGTCCCAGGATCATGCCCGGAAGATAGATCCACAGCGGGGCATGGAGCCTTGTGCAGAGCATATAGCAGGCCGCCAGACACATCAGGAGCGGCATGGCGAGCGAGAGCCCGAGCTGTCCCAGGAGTGTCAGCTGCGCCAGTATTTCATTCCATTTGATCATGACAGATCCGCCTTTTGTCAGAAAAGATGATTCCGGATGAGCCGGGAGACGTGATCCTCTCAGAATCGCGTACTTTAAATAATACACTTTTTCTTTTTAGACAGCAATGCGTTTTTTAACTCAGGCCGGCGCGCCCGTTTTCCCCGCCGTTACAGTTCACGCCTTCTGAAGGGCGTGAACTGTAACGTTGCGTTCAGCGATTCCAAAGCGCTGCGCGCCGCTGAACGCCGTAAAACTCGGGTTTTTGCATTGAAAATCATGCAAAAACGCCTCGCGTTCGTGGCAGCCTGAACTACCCCGCCTTCTCTGCGGTCCCTGGCTGCGGACCCATCTTCTTTTTCTGCTGGGCGGCTGTGATGCGGATGGTCAGGTCTGAGGGCAGGAGCCTCTGGCCGGCGACGGCCAGGCGGATCTGCCATCCGGGGATGATCAGGACCTTGCGCTTTTCCATCATCTGCAGGGCGTAGTCGACGCATTCCTCCACGGAAATGCCGGGCAGGGCAAAGGATACGTCGGCCACCCGGTTGAATTCGGTGTCGACCGGGCCCGGGCAGAGGCAGCCCACATAGACCGGGGATCCCGCCTGGCGGAGCTCCTCCGCCACGCCGCGGGTCAGGCTGGCCATGTAGGCCTTGGTCGCGTAGTAGCCCGACATGAAGGGGCCCGCGGGAAAGAGGCCCGCCGAGGAGGCCACATTGAGAATGTATCCGCCCCCCTCCGCCTCCATCCTGTGCAGGATATATTTGAAGAGGACATGCTGGGCAGCCACATTGACATCGATCATATTGACCTCCCGCATGAGGTCCGTGCCCATGAAGGGACCGCTGACGCCAAAACCCGCATTGTTGATGAAAATATCGATCCGCCGGCCGACCAGGTCCTCGCAGAGCCGGATCAGGTCTTCGTGGCGGCTCAGGTCCGCAGGCAGCAGCAGGCACTCGGTGCCCAGCTCGGCGCGCAGCTGCTCCAGCCTGTCGCGCCTTCGCGCGATCAGGATGAGGGGGAATCCCTCCAGGGAAAGCTGCCTGGCAAATTCGCGGCCGATCCCTGAGCTGGCTCCGGTGATCACGGCATAGTTTCTCCTGCCCGGCCCGCTGTCCGGCAGCTGTTCGGCATCTGCCCGGGAGGCTTTGTCCATGACCTCTCGCATTGCGCTTTCAAGGATCGTCCTGGCTGTATCACTGAGTATTTTCCCCCCGGCCTTCAGCTGGCGCACGCAGGGTCCTGCCTTTTCCATGATGTTTGTATACAAGTCTTTTCCTTTCCGGCGGCCGCCCGCAAATGAACAACCTCCCTCTTGTACTTATTTTATCGTGTTGCCGCAAGTAAATTTTGCAGTTTCACATGTATAACAGCGCATTTTTCATGCTTTTCCGTCAAAATTCCGCTTAGTTCCTCCTGCCGGCCGGTCTTGCGATTCTCTGCCGTTTATTGTCTGCCGGGCAGCAGATTTGGCGGCGCCTCTGCCGTTTATTATCCGCTGGCCGGCGGGTCCGGCAATGCCTCTGCCGTTCATTGTCCGGCGGCGCCTCCTCCGTTCTCTGTATTACAGGTCAGTCGGATAGGGAATGCCGGCTCCCAGGCGGGCGCGCTCGATCGTCCGCATGACTGCCAGGCTGATCGCAAGCTCCCTGTCCATGAAGGCGCGGTCCTTCTCCGCGGCCGCCCTGGAAAAGTTCCGGAACTCCTGCACCATCCGGTTTTTGTCAGGTGTGGGCTCGAACTCCTCGGTCTTTCCGCCGACGCAGACCTGCAGCCGCTCCATCGCGTTGGTCTTGCCCGGCACCCGGATCCAGCCCTTCTCGCCCTGAATGGTGAAATGGCAGGGGCTGTCGGAGTCCTTGGCCGCGGCCAGGACGCCGATGAAGTCCTTGTAGGTGAGGACCGCGATGCCGGAGGTGTCAGCGCCGTTATGCCCGAGATTGGGATAGTACTGCGCATTCTCCGGCTCTCCCAGGAGGGCGACCGCGAGATTGACATTGTAGACATTGAGGTCATAGAGGGTGCCGCCGCAGGCCGCGAGGTCAAAGGCCGGGGCGATATCGCCGGCCAGGTACCGGTCGTAACGGCTGGAGTACTGGCTGAAATTGGCCTGGACCAGGCGGATCCTGCCGATGGAGGGCAGGGCCTGGCGCATCTTCTCGATCACCTGGCAGTTGCGGCAGGTCACCGCCTCAAAGAGGAAGCGTCCGCGCTCCTTCGCCAGGCTGACCAGCTCCTCCGCATGGGCCGTCAGGGTCGTGAAGGGCTTCTCCATGATCACGTCTTTGTCCGCCAGCAGGGCCTTTTTTCCATATTCATAGTGGACCATGTTGATGATGCCCACATAGACCGTGTCGATCTCAGGGTCGGCCAGCAGCTCGTCATAATCGGTATAGACCTTGCCGATCCCGAATTCCTCCGCGAAGGCCCGGCCCTTTTCCAGGCTGTGGGGCCTGGCCAGGATTGCCCTGAGATGGATCTCCTCCACCTCCGACATGGCCTCCAGGGCCTCCCTGATGATGGATCCCGTACCCAGTATTCCGATCTTCATATCTGTCTCTTCTCCTTTCCGCGGCTCAGCCTGACCAGGGGTCAGTCCCCTGCCGCGTCCGCTGTCCTGTTCTCGATTACGACTGTGTCCGGGGCTTATGATTTTTCTGTATCTCTATCAGCACCTGCGTCCGAAGCTTGTGTCTTTTCCGTTTCTGCGGCTGCGTCCGGCGCCTTGGTTTTTTCCACATTTTTTTCCGCTGAGACTGTTTTCTGCTCATTCACGGAGGCGGCTCCCTGCAGGGGCTTCCGGGCGTCGGCCCCCGCGGGGGCGGTCTTCTGCACACTCACGGCATCGGCTGCCTGCAGGGTTTTCTGCAGGTCCGCACCTGCAGAGGCGTTCTTCTGCGCACTCACGGCATCGGCTGCCTGCAGGGTCTTCTGCGCATCGGCCTCTGCGGGGGCGGTCTTCTGCACACTCACGGCATCGGCTGCCTGCAGGGTCTTCTGCAGGTCCGCACCCGCTGTCTCCTCCAGGTCCTCGAGCAGGATCTTCTTGAGATCCTCCCTGCCCGGATTCTCCATGGCCGCGATGCGGCGGGCCTGGTTGGTGATGACCTCCTCAAAGAGGTTGCGGACCTCGCGGGCATTGGCGAAGTTCTCCCGTGTCGCCAGCTTGCGCTGGACCAGCATGGCCCGAATCTGGGCCTTCACGTCGTCCTCCGTCTCGTAGTCATACTTTTTGCAGTTCATCTCAAAGATCCCCATCAGCTCGTCGATGGTGTAATCCGGGAATTCGATATATTTATTGAAGCGGGACTTGAGCCCGGGGTTGCTGTTGATAAAGTTTTCCATGGGCCTGGTGTAGCCCGCCACGATTACGACAAAGTTGTCGCGGTTGTCCTCCATGGCCTTGAGGATGGTGTCGATGGCCTCCTGGCCGAAGGTGTCGTCCTTGCGCGCAAGGGCGTAGGCCTCATCGATAAAGAGGACGCCGCCCTTGGCCTCCTCGATCTTTTTGGCCGTCTTGAGGGCTGTCTGGCCCACATAGCCCGCGACCAGGCCCGACCGGTCGACCTCGACCAGCTGGCCCTGCGACAGGACGCCGATCTGCTTATAGAGCCTGGCCAGGATCCTGGCGACGGTCGTCTTGCCGGTCCCGGGATTGCCCGTAAAGACCAGGTGGAGGGAGACGGGGACGGACTTGAGGCCGCCGTCCCTGCGCATCTTCTGGATCTTGACGAAGGCCATGAGCTCCTTGACGTCGTGCTTGATCTTCGTGAGGCCGATCAGATTGTCCAGTTCCTCCATGGGATCCGTCTCAGGCTCTTTTTCTTTTTGCTCCGGCTTAGCCGCGGACACGGCCCGGGCTGTCTGTACTGCCTGGCCTGCGCCGGCCTGCGGCGCCCCGAAGGCCCCCGCGTCTCCCCCGCCTGTATTTGCCGGATCCAGGCCGGCGAAGTCGGTAAAGAGCTTTCCGTCGGCTCCGGCCATCAGGGAGGGGTCAATATCCGCCAGGTCCTTTCCGGGATCCGGGAGGCCGCTTCCTGCACCCGCGCCGGTCCGGGGTCTTTTCCCCGTCACGGAGGGCATCCCGTCGTAGAGCGGATTGTCCAGAAGGGACTGCACCTCCCGGAGGGCGTCATTGGCCCTCTGCAGCGCATCCGTCCTGGCACCAAGCGAGGAGGTGATCTCTCTTCCCTTCGCCTCCAGGGCGTCGATCCGGTCTCCGAGGGAAGAAGCTTTTTCATTCCGCCTTCCGGCGGTCTTTTCTTCCGGCCCGGCTGCGGGATCCCCGAAGGTCAGTCCGGTCTTTTCCGCGGACCTGTCTGCAGCATCACTGCCCTTTTCTCCAAAAAAATCCCCGTATGCGCCCTTCAGAAACTTTTTTTCCATGGCCTGAAGAGCTTTCAGACGTTCTTTTTCTTTTTCCATATCCGATTTTTTCAACAGTCCCATCTCCTTCTCTCCTCGAACGATATCCGGAAGCTTTGTCCCGAACGCAGGCCCCGCCAATGGAAGCGGGGGTCTTCCTCATCGAATGCAGAATCATGATCACTGCTATTAGTATAGCATGAGAGCGCTTGTCTTTGCGGAAAAAAGTCTGCCCAGACGCACATACACGGCAGGGCGGTTTTTTGTGTCTGCCCTGACGCACTTACGCGGCGGGGCGCCTTTTTTATGTTTGCCCTGCCCCCCTCGACAGGTTATAATAAGAAGTCCGGGCGTCTCTGACCGATTTACGGAATCGAATCGACGATCCCGCAGATACGATCATGCAAGGGAACAAATCGCCTCAGCGCCCCTTTTACCTCAGCATCAACATACATGATATGGATATAAACATCAGAAAAAACGAAAAAGCAGAAATGACTTCCGCACCTGTGGAAAAAGAACACCGGCCGGCACGGGCAGGACAGCCCGCCGCCCGGATCTCCCTGGTCCTGACGCTTGTCCTGTTTGTCATCTGTGCAGTCTTCTTTTTACGCGGAAACGGCACCTCGCCTGAGACCGGATTTTCCGCTTCGTCCGCTTCTTCCGGTCCCGACAAGGGTCAGGCTCCGCCTGCCTATACATCCGATTCCCGGTCCCTCCTCGGACTCGATACAGTCCTCGGGATCCTCTTTCCTGTGCCCGAAAATAAAACCGCCTATACCTTTTCTCCTGACGGGAGCCACTGGAATCAGGCTGATGTTGCAGCTGAAAAGGAGACGGCCGCGGCCCCGAAAGGGCCTTCCGGGGCATCCGGCGATAATGCGGCAAAGACACAGGACACCGGGAATAGCGCGGGGACAAAAACAGCCGCTGTGAAAGCTGATGCGGCAAAGAAAACTGCGGCAAAAACCGCAGACGCAAAAAAAGCGGATGCCGGCGACACTGCTGCCGCGGCAAAATCCGCGGAGTCAAAAAAAGCTGACACGGCGGCCACTGCTGCCGCGGCAAAGGAAACCGCGGCGAAAACCGCAGATGCGAAAAAAGCGGCAGAAGCAGAGAAAGAGTCCCCGGACAAGGAGGCCGAAAAGGCAAAAGATTCCAAAGACCAGAAATCAGACAAGGATAAGGATTCGAGCAAAAAAGATTCCGAAAAAAAGGATTCCAACAGCAGGCCGTCCACCCTCACAAAAACCCAGAAGAAGTATATCCAGGCCTGGGAGGACAGCCACATGAGGGACTTCCCGCTCGTGACCGGCCTGCATGACTACAACTGGAAATATCTGGAATATGATGACCAGGGCGTCCTCCACTACCGCGGCGATGACGACTACAAGGTCCGCCGCGGCATCGATGTCTCCGAATTCCAGGGCCAGATCGACTGGGACAAGGTCAAGGCGGACGGCTATGACTTCGTCTTTATCCGCGCCTGCCACCGGACCTTCCACACCGGCAGCCTCGAGGAGGACACCCGGGCGGTCAAAAACCTCAAGCGGGCCCACAAGGCCGGCCTCGACGTCGGCGTATACGCTTTTTCCCAGGCCGTCACGACCGAGGAGGCCGAGGAGGAGGCAAAGCTCTGCCTCGATATCATCAAGAAGAGCGGCGTCAAGATCACCCTGCCCGTCGTCTTCGACCCGGAGATCCAGATCGAGTACGACGCCCGCATCAACTATATCTCCAACGAACAGTTTACCGACAATGCCGTCGCCTTCTGCAGGGAGGTCGAAAAGGCCGGGTACACGCCGGCCATCTACGCCAACAGTTCGACCGAGACCGACATCCTGGACATGTCACGCCTGGAGGACGCCGAGATCTGGTACGCGGATTACAACTATACCCCCGAATCCCCTTACCGCTTCACCTTCTGGCAGTATACCAACACCGGATGGGTGGACGGGATCCCGGAGACCGAGACAGACCTGAACCTGTGGTTCGTGCCCCGGGAAGAGTGATCGCATCGGGTAACTGTTCAGACTGCCACGAATTCGAGGTGTTTTTGCGTGCTTTCCAACGCAAAAGCCCGAGTTGAACGGCGTGAACACACTTGTGAAGCAAGTGTGTTGCGCACAGCGAAGCATATAACAATGCTTCGCATTGTCGAATCGCTGAACGCAGCGTTACATGTGCACGCCCTTCGAAGGGGCGTGTAACCGCATCTGCGGAAACGTCTTCGCGTATTTCTCCCCGCAGTGCCGCCCTGACGTTTCCTGTGCTATAATATTCTCTACCATTAAATATTGCTCAAAGCAGAGGTTTTCATGGACAAAGACTGCACGGGCAGCATGCCCTGCCCCGCCCCTTCCGCGCCAGATCCTGCCGCCGCTGATTCTGCAGCTGCTGCTCCTTCTGCGGCTGATCCTGCCGCAGCCGGTCCTTCCGCGCCAGATTCTGCAACTGCTGATCCTTCCGCAGCCGATCCTTCCGCGGCAGATTCTGCCGCTGTTGATCCTTCCGCTGCATCCGCAGATATTCCCGGGGAGGCTCAATCCTTCTCCCCGGAAGACCTCAAATACATGAAGGCCGCGCTCAAGCAGGCGGAGAAGGCAATCGCCATCGGGGAGGTCCCGATCGGGGCCGTGATCGTCTATGATGGCAAGATCATCGCCCGCGGCTACAACCGCCGCAACACGGACAAGACGACGCTGGCCCACGCCGAGATCGCCTGCATCCGCAAGGCCTGCAAAAAGATCGGCGACTGGCGGCTGGAGGGCTGTACGCTCTACTGTACGCTGGAGCCCTGCCAGATGTGCGCCGGCGCACTGGTCCAGGCAAGGATCGACGAGGTGGTCATCGGGTGTATGAATCCGAAAGCCGGATGTGCGGGTTCCGTGATGAATCTTCTTCAGATGGAGCAGTTTAATCATCAGGTTAGAATTGTCCGCGGCGTGCTGGAGGAGGAGTGCAGCGGTATGCTGAGCGGCTTTTTCCGAAAACTCCGGAATCAGAAAAAAGAAGAAAAAGCGGACGGATACGGCGGGACGTCGGCAGCACCGCGGAAGGAACCGGAGGAAACCTGCTGAAAATTATATTGCAATGCAATTACCGCTATGCTATAGTTGTCAAGTATGAATCTGCCCTGTCCGAGGGGCTATACAAGCAGCCCGGATTCAGAACACGGAATCTCCAACCGGCTCTTAATCCGCGGCGGTCATCAATCATATGGAGGAATCTCATGATTACAGCAGAAAAGAAACAGGAAATCATCAAAGAATTTGCCAGAACAGAGGGAGATACCGGTTCCCCTGAGGTTCAGGTAGCCATTCTGACAGAAAGAATTACAGAGCTTACCGAGCATCTGAAAAAGAACCACAAGGATCATCATTCCAGACGCGGCCTTCTGAAGATGGTAGGTAAAAGGCGCGGTCTTCTTGATTATCTGAAGAGCAAGGATATCGAGAGATATCGTGCGCTGATTGAGAAGCTGGGACTTCGTAAATAATCAGGAGAATGTCAGGGCGGGTAGAGATTCTATCCGCCCTGTGTTCGTGCATGAGCAGGAACAGCCGCCGGGCAGATGTGCTTTCTGCGGCAGACAGAAAGAAACAGACAGAAAGAGCTTGTGCATGGCCGGACAGCGGAAGATTGCTTCCGTTCCCGGCATACCGCTGCTTCTGCGGCGGAAGAACTGCGGAATTACCGGACTGTGCGCGTTCCGCAGATTGCTGCTCTGTCCCGCCTTTTGTGGGATGGGCTTTTAAGCGCAGTCAGGCCCTCCGGGTAACGTCTGCCCGGCTGGGTGAATGGTAAGACGAGAAGAGGAAGAAAAAGAGGAAAAATCAGAAAAATGGACGAAACAAAAACTTTTTCGACGAAACTGGAAAATCCGTATAAGACCTATACCATGGATCTGGCGGGAAGAACGCTGAAGGTGGAGATCGGCCGTGTGGCAAAACAGGCAAACGGAGCCGCCTTTATGCATTATGGCGATACAACACTGCTTTGTACGGCGACCGCATCCAAACAGCCCAGAGAGGGCGTGGATTTCTTTCCGCTCTCGGTAGAGTACGAGGAGAAGATGTACGCGGTGGGTAAAATTCCAGGAGGCTTCAACAAGCGCGAGGGCAAGGCTTCCGAGCACGCGGTTCTTACCTCCCGTGTCATCGACCGCCCCATGCGTCCGCTTTTCCCGAAGGATTACCGGAACGATGTGACCCTGAACAATATGGTAATGTCTGTGGATCCGGACTGCAATCCGGAGGTTGTGGCCATGCTGGGATCTTCCATCGCGACAACGATTTCCGATATTCCGTTTGACGGTCCCTGCGCTGCGACGCAGATCGGAATGATTGACGGAAAGCTGATTGTCAATCCGACGCTGGAGCAAAACTCCGTTTCCGATCTTCAGCTGACCGTCGCGTCCACCAGAGATAAGGTCATCATGATCGAGGCCGGAGCCAATGAGGTCCCGGAGGCAAAGATGATCGAGGCCATTTATCTGGCGGATGAGACAAATAAGAAAATTATTGCTTTCATAGACACCATCGTGGCGGAGTGCGGGAAACCCAAGCATGACTATATCAGCTGCGCCATTCCGGAAGAGCTGTTCGCGGCGATCCGAGAGGAGATTCCGCAGGAGGAAATGGAACAGGCTGTCTTTACGGACGACCGCTCCGTCAGAGAGGCAAATATCGCTGCTTACACGGAAAAACTGAGAGAGAAATTTGCGGATCAGGAGGATTGGCTGGCAGTCCTGGATGATGCGATGTATCAGTACCAGAAAAAGACCATCCGGAAGATGATTCTGAAAGACCACAAACGTCCCGACGGGCGTGCCATCCGGCAGATTCGTCCGCTGGCCGCGGAGGTTGACACGGTTCCCCGTGTTCACGGCTCCGCGATGTTTACCAGAGGCCAGACGCAGATCTGTAATGTCGTCACGCTGGCGCCGCTTTCCGAGGCACAGAGGGTGGATGGTCTGGATCCATACAAGACGGAGAAGAGATACATGCATCAGTATAACTTCCCCAGCTACTCGGTAGGAGAGACAAAGCCGTCCAGAGGACCGGGACGCCGCGAGATCGGCCATGGTGCGCTGGCGGAGCGTGCGCTTCTTCCGGTGCTTCCGGACAAAGAGACGTTCCCCTACGCGATCCGTTCGGTTTCGGAGACATTCGAGTCCAACGGCTCTACCTCCCAGGCTTCGGTCTGCGCTTCCTGCATGGCGCTTATGGCCGCGGGTGTGCCGATCCGGAAAATGGTAGCCGGAATTTCCTGCGGTCTGGTGACAGGAGATACGGACGATGACTATATTGTACTGACCGATATCCAGGGTCTGGAGGATTTCTTCGGCGATATGGATTTCAAGGTCGCGGGAACCCATGACGGAATCACAGCCATTCAGATGGATATTAAGATTCACGGGCTTACCAGAAAGATTGTGGAGGAGGCCATTTCACGCTGCAAGGATGCCAGAGAGTACATCCTGACAGAAGTGATGGAGCCGACCATTTCCGAGCCGCGTCCGACCGTCAACAAGTACGCCCCGAAGATTGTCCAGATTACCATCGATCCGGATAAGATCGGTGATGTGGTCGGCAAGCAGGGCAAGGTCATCAATGAGATTATCGCCCGCACCGGCGTTAAGATTGATATTGAGGATGACGGATCTGTCTCTGTCTGCGGAACCGACCCGAAGGCCATGGATCAGGCTCTGGGTTATATCCGGACGATTGTGACCGACTTCGAGGAAGGCCAGATTCTCACGGGAAAAGTTGTCAGCATCAAGGAATTCGGCGCGTTTGTGGAGTTTGCCCCCGGCAAGGAGGGAATGGTGCATATCTCCAAAATTGCCAGGGAGAGAATCAACCGTGTGGAGGACGTCCTGACACTCGGCGATGTGGTGACGGTGATCTGCCTTGGCAAGGACCGCATGGGGCGCATGAGCTTCAGCATCAAGGACTGCCCCAAAAACGCGAAGCCCTGCAATGCCTGAGACTCTGTCCGGCAGCAGTAGAAAGACAGATATGAAAATTAAGGTCAAGAAATTAAGCAGTACGGCGAAGCTGCCCACCAGGGGCAGCGCGTACGCCGCGGGGTACGATCTGTACGCGGATATCGCGGAACCGGCGGAAATTCCGCCCCATCAGACGGTGATGGTTTCCACAGGACTCTCCATGGAAATTCCGGAAGGGTATTTCGGCGCAATCTTTGCCCGGAGCGGACTGGCGGCACGGGAATCTCTCCGTCCGGCCAACTGTGTGGGGGTTGTGGACGCGGATTACCGGGGACCGTTTCTGATCGCCGTTCATAATGACGGGGAGACAGCCCGGACGGTCATGCCGCAGGAGAGAATCGCCCAGATGGTTGTGATTCCGTTTCTTCCGGTGGAGTTCTGCGAGTCAGAGGAATTAAGCGATACGGCGCGCGGCGAGGGCGGATTCGGAAGTACAGGAAAACAGTAAAAGATGACGGGTGACGGGAGGATTGTCGTATGAGTGAGGAATTACGTAACAGCGATGCGTGCAGCGGAGACTGTGCCGGCTGCGGCGGCGACTGCACCTCTTTTGATTCGGAGAAGCAGACGATCACGCTGACGCTGGACGATGATTCGCAGCTGGAATGCCGGGTCATCAATATATTTCAGGCTAAGGATCAGAAATACATTGTGCTTCTTCCTCTGGACAGCACGGACGGAGAAGGATATCTGTTCCGCTTTTTCCAGGAGGAGGGAGGAAATCCGCGTCTGGAGAATATCGATGACGAGGACGAGTATTCCTTTGCGGCGGATGTGTTTGAAAATCTGATGAGTCAGGCAGGCTTTCTGGAGCCGGAAGAGCAGGAAGGCGAGTCTGCACAGGAATGACACCCCGGTGATACGGAAATCAAGAGGCCCACGGACAAATCGCGGCTTTTCGCGGTCTGCCTGTGGGCTGTTTTTTCAGAAGGGAAAGGAGGATGTTATGGGAAGCATGAAGAGCGGAAATGTCTGTCTGGGTCTGCTGGCTCATGTAGACGCCGGCAAGACAACCCTGTCCGAGAGTCTGCTGTATCTGTCCGGGGCTATCCGGAAAAAGGGCCGCGTGGATCATGGGGACACCTTTCTGGATACGGATTCCCTGGAAAGAGAGCGCGGCATTACCATTTTTTCCAAACAGGCGGAGCTTCAGGCAGGAAGCCTTACCTTTACCCTGATGGACACGCCGGGGCACCGGGATTTTTCTCCGGAGATGGAGAGGACTCTGCAGATTCTGGACGAAGCGGTTCTGGTGATCAGTGCTGCGGACGGAGTGACCGGGCAGGTGAGAAATCTCTGGAAGCTGCTGAAACATTACGATATTCCGACATTTATCTTTGTTAATAAGATGGATCAGCCGGGAACCGACCGCAAAGAGATCTTCCGGGAGCTGCAGTCTGCGCTGGGGCCGGTTCTGGCGGATGTAACGGACGGACTGGAGACGGAGAGCGTTCAGGAGGATGTGGCTGTCTGTGATGACGCGCTGATGGAACGGTTTCTGGACGGGGTTCCGGTCACGGATCGGGATGTACGGGAGCTGACGGCACAGAGAAAGCTGGTTCCGGTCTGGTTTGGCTCTGCCCTGAAAATGGACGGTGTGGATCGTCTGTTGTCGGGTCTGGAGAGGTTTACCCCGAAAAAGGAATATCCCGGCGAATTCGGGGCAAGGGTATTCAAAATTAACAGGGACGAAAACAGAGAGAGGCTGACCTGGTTCAAGATCACAGGGGGAACCCTGCGGGTGAAGGAGACGGTCAGCCGCGGCGGACGGGAAGAGGAAGGAAAAAAGATCAATCAGATCCGAATTTATTCCGGAGCCTCTTTCCGCTCCGTGCAGGAAGTCCGGGCGGGTCAGGTATGCGCGGTGACCGGACTTGCGGACAGCCGGATCGGAGACGGTTATGGGGCGGAACAGGAAGGGGGAGAAGAACTCCTGCAGCCTGTTTTCTCCAGCGAAGTGATTCTCCGTCCGGAGGAGGACCGCATGTCCGCGCTTCAAAAAATCAGAATTCTGGAGGAAGAGGAGCCGATGCTCCATGTCCGCGCAGAGGAACAGACTGGCCGGATTTTTATTCAGGTGATGGGCGAGGTCCAGATGGAAATCCTGAAAAAGCTGCTGCTCCGCAGATTCGGCCTTCGGGTGGAGTTCGGCTCCGGCCAGGTGGTGTACAGAGAAACGATTGCGGCTCCGGCAGAGGGAATCGGGCACTATGAGCCTCTCCGCCATTACGCGGAAGTGAATCTTCTTCTGGAACCGGGCGTTCCGGGAAGCGGCATACAGTTTGCCTCTGCCTGCTCCAAGGACGTGCTGGCCGGAAACTGGCAGAGACTGGTTCTGACTGCGTTGGAGGAGAAAACACAGGTCGGGGTGCTCACGGGCGCTCCGCTGACGGATATCCGGATTACCCTGATCGGGGGCCGCGCGCACGAAAAGCATACGGAGGGCGGGGATTTCCGCCAGGCAGCCTGCAGAGCCGTCCGCCAGGGGCTGATGCAGACCAAAAGTATTCTTCTGGAACCCGTATATCAGTTTCGCGCAGAGCTGCCGGCGGAAAACGCCGGACGGCTGATGAATGATATGCGGAACCGGTATGGGAGCGCGGAGATGACGGAGACAGAAACGGTTTCCGGCAGCGGTACACAGGTGACGGTGACGGGCACTGTCCCGGCGTCTTCCTACGGATCCTACCAGCAGGAATTCACTGCCTATACGCACGGGAACGGAAGGATCGCCGTCACGCCGGACGGATACCGTCCCTGCCACAACGCGCAGGATGTCATTCTGGAAAAAAATTACGATCCGGATGCCGATACCGAAAATCCCTCCGGTTCTGTTTTCTGCAGTCACGGAGCCGGAACCTTCGTACCATGGAACATGGTTCCGCAGTACGCCCATGTGGAAACAGGCTGGGGCGGGAAAAAGTCCGGCGCGGAGGAGGCCGACAGGGAAGGATACTCAGGGGATTCTTTTGAGGCACGGCAGGAAATTGCAAACCGAAACCGGAAGACCTGGCAGGAAAGGGAAAAAGAGTATTCCGCCGGGGAAGAAGAGCTGAAGGCCATTTTTGAGCGGACCTATGGTCCCGTCAAAACCCGTGTGGAGCAGGTAGAACGTCCGACGCAGGACTCCCGTTATGCGGACGCGTACACCGCTTACCGGACCGGAAAAGGCGGACAATCTGGAACGCGGTCCGCGGGAAAAGCCTATTTCCTTGTGGACGGCTACAATATCATTTTTTCCTGGGACGATCTTCGGGAGCTGGCCTCTGTCAATATGGATGCCGCCAGGGACAAACTGATCGAGCTGATGCAGGACTACCAGGGGTATCTGGGGGAAACGCTGATTCTTGTGTTTGACGCCTACCGGGTGAAGGGCGGCAGAGGAGAAGTGCAGAAAAACAACAACATTTATGTGGTATATACCAGAGAGGCGGAGACCGCGGATGCCTATATCGAAAAAACAGTTCATGAGCTGGGGCACCGCCATCGGGTGACGGTCGCCTCTTCGGACGGACTGGAGCAGGTCATTATTCTGGGCGAGGGGGCAGTGAGGATGTCAGCGCGGGAGCTCCGGTCAGAGATCGTGCAGAGAAAAGAGAGGGTCGGAAACGAGTGGAAGGACGATCAGGCAGGCAGAAAAAATTATCTGCTGGATCATGCCGACGCAGAGACGGCAGAGATGCTGAAAAAGTAGCCGCGTTCTTGCAAAGTTTTCCCTGTTCCCGTATAATGGGTACAGATTTTGATATTTGTCCCACAGCTACGGAAAGGACGGTGTGAAGGGTGCCTGATGCCAATATTACCAAAAAGGCTCTTGCTGCTTCCATGAAGAAGCTGATGGAGGAAAAGCCTTTTGACAAAATCAGTGTCATAGACATCTGTGAAGGCTGCGGCATGAACCGCAAAAGCTTTTATTATCATTTCAAGGACAAGTACGATCTGGTCAACTGGATTTTTTATACGGATTTTATTGTCCTTGCAAGCAGCTCCAGCTACTCCGACGGCTGGGATCTGCTGCAGGCTGTCGTAAAGCTGTTCTACAGAGATCAGTCCTTTTATATCTGCGCGTTGGAAATTGACGGGCAGAATTCCTTCCGCGAGTATTTTTATGAATCCACAGAGCCGATCTTTCATCTGTTTACATCGGCCATAGGAGATGTGGATGGCATGGGACCGCTGGACGACCACTATGTCGTGGATATTTTTCTGGTAGTCATCTATCGCTGGCTTAAGGAAGGATGTGTTATGGGGCCGGAGAAATTCACCAGTTACCTGCGGCATGTGATGATCCTGGTCGGAAGAAAACTGGCTGAAATTTCGCCGTAGCCGGCGGCCCTTATCCGGCGCTGTCCTGCGCAGGCAGGGGAAGCGCGATGGAGAGAATCTGTTCCAGGGAGATCGTGTGCCGAAAATCCGTAAGGACGCCTTCCACTGTATGAATATCTCCGTTTTCCATCATCTCAAAGAACTGTCCGCGGGCGGAGATAATTTTGTCTACCATACTCAGATCGCTGTAAAAATCAAAGCAGATAAACGGATATTCGGGATGAGTCCTCATATTTCTGCAGTATTTTCCCATTCTTGCGGCGGTTTTCGCGGAACAGTTATCGGCCGCGACCGTCAGGATAAAGCTGGAGCAGTAACCGGTCAGACCCGCCCAGTGCTTTCCGTCCATCCATTCTCCTGCCGTTTCATCATTATAGTAGATATAAACAGAGTACAGAGATTTCTGGGCGCGCATAGCCTCTATGTTTTTGGAGACGGTGGGAGTGTCGGCCGGGAACAGGAACAGGGTGTTGGTTACGGAGCGGATTGCCTTCAGGTGTTCGGGATGCAGAAGCTGATCCGGGAGCAGACAGAAGAAGGAGCAGTCCGGGTTGTTCCGAAACATAGCCAGCAGTTTGTTCAGACAGGCGATGGACTCCTCGCAGCGAATGACATAGCAGTAAATCCCCAGAGGCCGCCCCTGCTTCACACAGCTCTCGATTTCGGAGACGGTGATGCTGGTGTGTCTGGCCGGATTGATCCGCAGGGAAATGCACCACGGAATATGAAAGGGCTTGACGCCGACAAGACTCTGAATGGTTTTTCTTCCGATTGTGAATCCGTTGTAGCCGATATTGATGCCGAAATCTTTCAGGTTCTGGCGGTTCGTGTTCCTCAGCAGATTTTCGATAACCGTGTAGTAGGTGCTGTCGTCATTCCGGAGAAGATCCTGAACCATGGCGTAAATTTCATCCAGAAACGGTCCCCGGTTAAACATCCTTCCCATGTCCGTCAGCTTCCGGATGCTGCGCTTGGGATCTTCCTCTACCTCGCGGATGCCGCGGTCTACGGTGGAATCTATGATTGCTCTTGTGATCGGATTTGGTTTTGCCATATGCAGAATGTCCGGCGCAAACAATAACAGGCCGGGCGCGCCTCCCTTCTTTTCCATTTAGTCATACACTCCCCGGAGATGGTGGCGGATGATTCCGTGTTTCACAGTCTCAAAGGAACCTGTTACGCTGTAATCACTGTATAGTTTCTATCATAAAAAGATTTCCGGAAAATAACATGGTCAGATTTTCCGATGTGTGAAAAAACCGGAACTCCTTCGTCCGCAGGCTGCGCGGAGGCGGGAGACCGCGGGAGACCGTGGGAGACGCGTCTGGAGAAAAGTCTTTACAATCCGGACAGATAATGTTAGAATAACTGACCGTGAGGCGCGTCCGCGCCGCATCCTTGTTCCCTGCACAGACAGGAAGCCAAAGACCAAAAGGAGGAAAAAACGCATGAACAAGTATGAATTAGCACTCGTTGTCAGTGCCAAAATTGATGATGAGGCCAGAGCGGCAGTTGTAGAAAAAGCAAAAGACTACATTTCCCGCGTAAACGGCGTCATCGGCGAAGTGGAAGAGTGGGGCAAAAAGAGACTGGCTTATGAGATCAATCATGAGCGCGACGGTTTCTATTATTTCATTCCGTTCGAGGCAGAGCCAACAGCTCCCGCTGAGATTGAGAGACATGCCCGCATCATGGATAACGTTCTTCGTTACCTGATTGTTCGTACAGACGCTGAATAAATTCGCATAAGGAGGAAAAAACCATGGCATTTGAGAATAACGGAAGTGCAAGAGAAGATGCTCCGAGCAGAAGAAGAGCTCCCCGCAGAAGAAGAAAAGTATGTGTGTTCTGCGGAAAGGACAATGTTATTGATTATAAGGATGCTGCAAAGCTTCGCAAATATATCTCTGAGCGCGGCAAGATCCTGCCGAGAAGAGTTACCGGAAACTGCGCAAAGCATCAGAGAGCTGTCACTCTGGCGGTGAAGCGCGCAAGACATCTTGCGATTCTTCCCTACGTAGAAGACTGATCAGAGAAAAGACTGTTGAGGGGCTGTCGCTTTACATGCATGGCATGCATAAGGTGACAGTCCTTTTTCACTATCAGCCGCAGTTTCCTGTCTTTCCTTTCCGTGTCGGGGTTTTGGCGCGGAAGGAACGGGGCGGCGCGCTGTCAGTACGGCTTTGACAGCCGGGGAGTTTTCTATGGCAGATTCGGCAAACGCATCGGTTGGTGCGGCAAAAAGAAAATGGGGGCTCGGGAAGAGGCGCGGCGAAAAGACCAGAGAAAAAAAACAGAGGAAGTATGTGTACTTTGATTACAATCTTCTTGCCGTTGTCATTATTCTGATTTGTTTCGGTCTGGTTATGCTCTATTCCGCCAGCGCGTATGAGGCGGCCAATGACCCGAATATCAACGATGATATGTACTATTTCCGCAGGCAGGCGGAAATCAGTCTCGCGTCGGTATTCATCGCGCTGTTTATTTCCAGGATTAATTACCGGATTGCGGTCAAGGCGGCTCCGGTTTTCTATGTCATTGCGCTTGGGCTGATGGCCATGGTCCGATATACGCCTTTTGGCGTTACCGTCAACGGAGCCAGAAGATGGCTGAATTTGGGAATCCAGTTCCAGCCGGCGGAGATCTCCAAGATAGCGGTGATCTGCATGATTCCGTTTCTGATACTGAAGATGGGAAAGAAGTGGGAGCGGCTCCGGAATGTGCTGCTGGTGTTTCTGGTCGGAGGCATACAGGCGTTCGGCGCGTATTATTTTACCGAGAATTTAAGTACGGCAATTATCATTTTCGGTATCTGCTTTTTCGTCATTTTCCTGGCTCACTCCAGAACAGTCCCTTTTGTCGCGCTGATGGCGGGAGGCGCCGGGCTGACCGGTGTGGGGCTTGTCGTGCTGAACCGCACGGTAAGCAGCAGTTCCAACTTCCGTATCCGCAGAATCCTGGCCTGGCTTCAGCCGGAAAATAATCTGAACTCCGGCGGCTACCAGGTGCTGCAGGGTCTTTACGCCATCGGATCCGGCGGCTTTTTCGGAAAAGGTCTGGGCAACAGTACGCAGAAGCTGTCCACCATTCCGGAGGCGCAGAACGATATGATCTTCTCTATTATCTGCGAGGAACTGGGGCTTTTCGGCGCCATCATCGTGCTGCTGCTCTTCGGCTACCTGCTGTACCGACTGTTTTTCATCGCACAAAACGCAAAGGATCTCTGCGGTTCGCTGATCGTGATGGGTGTGTTTGTGCATGTCGCTCTTCAGGTTATCCTGAATATCTGCGTGGTGCTCAACGTCATTCCCACAACCGGTGTAACGCTGCCCTTTGTCAGCTACGGAGGCACGTCGGTGCTGTTTCTGATGAGCGAAATCGGACTGGCGCTTAGTGTCTCGCGGCGGATTTCCTACGATGAATATGAGACAGACCGTCAGGCGGAGCCGCAGGGTAAAGGGCATTGACAAAAAACTGCCGGACAAGTACACTTTTCTTAAAAATATGTAATTATTCAGCCCCCCGGAAAATTGATGAAATCCGGGCGGAGAGCTTGCCCGCCGGACGGTTTCAGAAGTTCTCTGAGGGGCGGACAAGCGGCGAAGCCGCTCTGGCCGCTCACAACGCGGAACGCAAAGCGTTCCGAGCCCGGGGCGCTGAATAGATACAAAAAAACAAGGAAGCAAAAGCTGCCTGAAAAGGAGATAATTATGCTGGAAAAAATGAAGAAGATTCTGGCTCAGCAGCTGGATCTGGACGAGTCGGAAATCACAACGGAGTCCCG
>DGUF01000035.1 GCA_002394525.1 Lachnospiraceae bacterium UBA4317
TATTTGCGGAAGGCAAATCGACGGAGGGTGCAAAAAAGAGAAAGGTCACGCATATTTGCGGAAGACAAATCGACGGAGGGGCAAAAAAGACAAAGGTCACCTCTGCGGCGGGGGATTCGGACTCTGAGTTGGGGTACATATCCTGATTCGTCACTCCAGGTTCATTGTGCTCAATGAGTCAAACTGAAACGTCCCCGACGACTCATTGTGCTCAATGAGTCAAACTGAAACGTCCCCAATGACTCACCCAATGACTCACTGGTTCACATGGTGGGGAAGGGGCAGCGGGTGTTGCTGGCGCCGGTTATAAAGTCGACGCTGCAGTCATAGTGTCTGGCCAGGAGGATGAGTCTGTCCACCGGTATGCGGACGCGTCCGGTCTCGTAGTCGCTGTAGGTCCGCTGGGGGATGTTCAGGATGCCGGCCACCTCCTGCTGGCTGAGGTTTTGTTCTTTGCGCAGGGTCCGGATCCGTTCTCGATAGTGCATGGGTCTGCTCCGTTTCGATGGTAACCTTTCGGGAATGTAAAAATACAAAAATGTGAAAAAAGGCTGTCCGCGGGGTGTCTGTGGCAGGTCAGCAGCTGCTGTGGGAAAAAGGGGACGGAAAGGATTGCAGCTGTTTTATAACACTTAAATAAGTATATGCGCTTCATAGACGCAATACAAGAGAATATCTGGATGAAATATAAAATATGCACAGTTGAGCAGGGGAGAACGTTACTGTAACGTTGCGTTCAGCGATTCCAACGCGCTACAACAATGCGAAGCATTGTTGACGCTTGAACGCCTTTAAACTCGGGTTTTGCGCAAAAAGCGTGCGCAAAACGCCTCGCATTTCAGGTGGGCCTGAACTGTAACGGGAGAAAAACGGGCAGGGCCGGAAAAAGGCAAAAGGGGGAGCAAATTGAGGGCGGCTCTGCTATAATGGATTTATGCAGACACCTATCGATTTCGGAAAAGAATTTTTATATAGATTATTTGACAAGAGGGATGTCGACGCCTGTCTGGAAATGCTGGCAGGGGATCTGGTATGGATCACTCCGGAGGACATGCACCATTTTCTGTCGGAGGGAGCGGTGCTCAAGTTTCTGCAGAAGCAGATCGCGGGGGAGACCGAGCCGAGATATGTGGATCTGGTCTCTATCAAGAGTTCTCCGGGCGCGGATAATATGATAACGGTGGCCTACGAGGTCAATCTCGTGTCGAGGGAGGATGAAAGGCCGCTTTATCTGCGGTGTTCCATGGCGATCTGCCGGCGGGGCAGGAAACGTGAGATCACCTTTTTGCATTTTTCCAAAAAATCGGAGCGCGACAGTTCGGAACAGCTCCGTGACTTTGTCACCAATCTGCCCTGCGGCGTGATGATCCTGGCCTGTCTGGACGGGAGGCGGGAGGAGGCGATCTATTATAATGATTATTTCGCCCACCGGCTCCGCTACCGGCAGGAGGAGTTTGGCCGCGCGGTCAGGAAGAATCCTTTTTTCATGGCCTCAGAGGAGGACCGGGAGAGGATCCACGAGGAGATCGCCAGGGCCCGCAAAAACGGCGGGAATATAGGGGCGAGTCTGCGCTTTTACCGGCGGGACGGGAATTGCTTTTATTACAGGATGAAGGGGGCGCCGGCCTATCAGGCGGACGGCGGCACCGTTTATTATTGTGTGTTTCAGGAGACGACGGGCTTTCGTATGACGGAGGACCGTCTTCAGGCGCGGCTGGACGCGGCGTCTGAAGTCCTGCGGCAGGTTCCGGAGGGGATCTGCGGGATCGAGTACGGGCCGGGGACTGACATTTCCGGTCTCTCCGGTCTTGCCGGGGACCAGCTGAAGAAAAATATTCAGAAGGCGGACCAGCAGATAGCGGATCAGCAGAAGGATGATGTCCGGAAGGCGGATTTGCAGAAGTCAGACTTTCAGAAAAAAAATGATCCGAAGGCGGATCTGCAGAAGACGGATTATCGGAAGGATGATGTCCGGAAGGCGGACCTTCAGAGGGAAAATGACCGGAAAGAGGATCTGCGGAAGGAGGGCAGGACCTCCGCCCGTGTCATATATATGAGCAGGAATATTCCCTCTCTTTTCGGTGTTTCCAACAGCGCCTACAGCAGAAATATCGTCACGGATCCCTTTTTCGGTCTGGAGATGACCAGCATTACGCGCAGCCGTCTGCTGGCCTCGGATCTGTTCAAACCGGGGAAGGAGGGCCAGGGGGCGTCCAGGTCGTCCCGGGCCTCCTGCGGGATCTACCGTCTGCGGAGGCCGGACGGGGAGTCTCTGCGGGTGGAACTGGAAGTCCGCCGTGTGCAGGACAAGGACGGGACGGTCCGCCTCTATCTCTTCTATCATGACCGGGAGGCCCAGCAGCTGGAGCTGGAGGACCGCGTCGACAGGGCCATGAAGATGGGCCGGGCGGCCCAGGACCAGCTTCGGACGGAGCTTCGCAAGGCAAAGGAGGGCGCTGCCCGCAGGCAGAGCGAGCTCTCCGGGGAGCTCAGGGCCGCCGGTGAGAAGCACGAGGCGGAGATCAGCCGGATGGAGCAGCTGCTGCTGGAGGAGAAAAACAGGTCTGTCCTGATGTCCAGGCAGCTGGAGGAATCGCGCGCGACCCAGAGGCAGATGGCCGAGGAGCTGGAAAAGGCGCAGGCGGATGCCGGACGGCGTGTCCGCAATATCAGGGACCGCGCGGAGCGGAAAATAGAGGAGGCGCAGGCAGAGGCGCAAAAAAGAGTCAAAAAAGCGGAGGAAGCCGCCGGCAGCAGGGTTCGTGAGGCTGAGGAAAAGGTCAAAAAAGCGGAGGAGGCTGCCCGGACCAGGGTCGAAGAAGCCGAGACAAGCTTACGGAGAGCAGAGGAGGCTGCCCGGAGCAGGGCGGATGAAGCTGAGAGAATTGCCCGGGAGGCGGCAACGGCAAAGGCGCTGCTGGAGGAGCAGCTGCGCGAGGCCCAGGAGCGGGCCCGTCTGCTGGAGAGCCGGCTCAAAAGCGAGGAGGCAAGGCGCCGCCTGCTGGAGAGCCAGATCGGAGAGGGCCAGGGCCCTGTGTCCCGCCTGCTGAACCAGCCGGCGGAGGACCATGAAAGCCCAGTATCCGCGATCCTGCAGGATGCGCCGGCCGTGATGGCGGCGGAAACGGGCAGGATGGCGGCGGCCGCATCGGGTGCGGCTCTGTCCGCCGGACAGGCCGGACCGGCTGTTTTCTATCACGGACAGGGACAGGAGAGTCCGCAGACCCTGCAAACACTGCAACCCCTGCGGCCGGGCGACTGGATGACGACCGGCGAACCGCTGACGGTCTTTTCCTCCATGGATCTAGTGACGAAAAACGATTCCAGGGCGGAGGCAGATTCTAACCCGAAGCCTGTTGCCGGAACTGTGGCAGAACTTGCTTCGAAAAATGCTTCCGTAGCGGAAAACACTTCCGAGTCGGAGGCGGTCCCGGCACAGAAAAACACTTCCGTAGCGGAGGCAGTCCCTGCACCGAATGATACAGGAACAGAAACAGGTAAACCTGAGGAGGCACGGAAGGCAGTAAAGAGCGGCAGGGAAGTGACGGCTGTCTGGACGGCTGAGCCCGGAGAAGGAGTTTTGCAGGAGGAGGTCTTCTCCCCCCTGGAGGTCCTGGAAAGTGCTCTTGCAAAAACGGAGATCATGTGCAGGGACAGAGGGATCACCCTCAGGACCTATCGGGACAGCAGACTTCCGGACCGGGTGAGCGGCTTTGCGGAAATGCTGCAGCGCGGGCTCTGTGAGCTGTTGGAAAATGCTGTCAACCGCAGCGGACCCGGAGGTCTGGTCTCGGTCCACAGCAGGGCGGACCGCCCGGCGGGAGGGCTTGTCAACCTCTATATCAGGATCGATGACAGCGGGCCCGTGATTTCAGAAGACAGGATGCAGAAGCTGTTTGAGCCGGAGGCAGGCTCGAATGGGGCGGCCGGCGGGGACGCGCCGGAAACGGAAGCGACGGCCGCGGCCGGGAAGTCCGATGCGCCTGCGGAGCCAGACCGTGAAGCCGCGGCCGGGAAGCCTCATGCGTCCGCGGAGCCTGACCCTGAGACTGCGGAGAGGGTGGAGGCAGCTGCTGAAACCGGCCCGGAGGAAGAGCCTGCGGCGGCCGGGCCAGGGCTTGTTTGCGCCATGGAGGCAGCCGGGCTGATGGGCGGTAGCATTTACGCGCGCAGCGGCCGCAGAGGAAACCGCTTTGCCATGACCGTGACTGTGCGCACGCGGTAACAAAGTGCGCGGAAAAACCACAGGTGTCCGTGCATGCCGCGGCGAAAAGGACCGTGACTGTGCGCACGCGGCCATAGACTGGGAAGGGCACATATAAAATTCTGAATTTTTTTTAGATGATATTACCTGATGAGGCAGACGCAAGTATTTCTGGATGGAGGTTTTTTATGAAAGACAAGGGGACGAAGGACCATGCTGAAGACAGAAAGGACGCGAAACCGGCAGGGGAGAGCCTGGCGGCAATGATCGGCAGCGGTCTGCGCAGCGCCGCGGGATTTGCGGTCTTTACAGGGGCCTGTGCCGGCGCGGGTGTCCTGGCCGGAGCGGCGGGGCATTTTTATAAATATGCCCTGACCCCCAAAAAGCACGATACGAGGCTGGACGCGGATCCCCGGGAGAAGGAATATGTCGAGGGCCGTAAATGGTTCAGGGGCCATCCCCTGCGGGAGGATATCTATATCCGGGCGGATGACGGCCTGCAGCTGCACGGAAGCTTCATTCCGGGCGAGCCGGCGGACGGTCACCGCTATGCAATCTGTGTGCACGGCTATGCGGACACATCGGAGAGCATGGGGCTCTATGCCCGGGTCTACCGGGACCGCTACGGGATGCATGTCCTGCTGCCCGACCTCCGCGGCCACGGCCGCAGCGACGGGGACTATGTCGGCATGGGATATGATGACAGCTTTGACCTGCTGCGCTGGATCGACTGGATCCTGGAAAGGGACCGGGAGGCACAGATCGTCCTCCACGGGATCTCCATGGGGGCCGCCACTGTTCTGATGACGACCGGAACGCCCCTGCCTGCCCAGGTCCTGGCAGCTGTGGCCGATTCCTCCTATACATCGGCCATGGACCTGTTTGCCTTCCTGTATGAGAGGGAGCCGGGTTCCCGGATCCCGGCGCCGGTGATGCTGGAGACACTCAGGGCCATTGCCCTTGTCCGCGCCGGATATGACCTGGCCAAGGCATCTCCCCTGAAGGCGGTTGCTTATTCAAAGACCCCGACCCTCTTCATCCACGGCCAGGGAGACGGCTTCGTGCCGCCGGAGATGATGCCGCAGCTCTTCAGGGCGGCGGCCTGCCGCAAGGCCTTCCTCTGGATCCCCGAAGCGGGCCATGTCCAGGCGGTCAATGTGGATCCGGAGACCTACTGGGGCCGCGTGGAAAAATTCTTCCACACCAATGGCGTAGGTTTGTTCTGAGTACGGGGATTCCGGGCACCGGAACAGATCTTCCCGGTCCGCGGAAATGGTTTTTCCTGACCTCCTGACCTCTGACCTCCGGACCGGATTAAAATGACGAAAAAAAGGCCTTTCCGACCAGTGGAGCAGCTTATCCTGACTGGCGGAAGGGCCTTATTTATTTACGGAAGAGTTATTTGCAGTCCTTTCTGAGCGCGGCATGCCGGCCTTTATCCTGTCTCGAGGAAGGGCCTTTTTATTCGGAGGCGGGGGCACGCTATTTGCAGAGCGGTTTCGCTTTATTTCCGGAAAGTCACTTGTTGTCCTTTCTGAGCATTACATGCCGGCCGTTGACCTGGACAGAGGGGATCATGCGGTTGAGGTAGACGGAAAAGCGGGTCACGCCGCTCTGGCGGATCGTGGCGTCCAGTCTGTCGTTGACTTCCTCCAGCTCCTTTTTCAGGGTGGTGATGTACATGTCGTCGGTCTGGTGGTTTTCAAAGATCCGCAGGATCTGGCTCTCGATGTCGGAGTCCGGGGAGCTGCTCAGGGAGACCCAGACTGCATTGTCCCGGTTTTCGATGGTCAGAGAGGGGAGGTCCTTGAGAAATTCGGACAGCTTGCTGTAGTGGTAGTTGCGGATATCAAAATCCGGAAAGATCTTGACCAGGCGGGAGCCGATCTCGCCCAGGCCGGTCTCCTTGCCCTCCGCGCTGTTGTCCTCGATCATCTTGACGATTGTGGCCTCGATGGTCTCGGGAGGGGTAAAGAGGCTGTCGTCGCTGTCCTGCTCGGAACTGTAGCCGTAGCTGCCCTCGCCGAGGTAGGAGTCGGTGTTGTCCGTCGCGTAGGCGGAGACGGGCTCCGGGGCGGAGGAACGGCGGCGCCTGTAGAGACTGCCGATTCCTGAGGAGGCTGCCGGGCCGCCCGCCGAAGCGGCGGAAGGAGAGGCCGACTGAGAAGCCGGCGCGGAGGAGCCTGACCCTGTGCCCGAAGCGGGGGAATTGTAATAGGTCACCGGGGCGGGAAGCTGGGGGCTCTTTTTGCGGGAGGCCCTGGCCTTTTTGCCGGAGACGGACGCCACGTCATCGTCGTTGTCATTGCCGTTGATGACATCGAGAAAGAAAAAGCGCTCGCAGGAGACCCTGAAGGATTCCGGGGTCTTTTTTTCTCCCATGCCGATCACGACCTTGCCGGCCTCGCGCAGGCGGGTGGCGAGCTTGTTGAAATCGCCGTCGCTGGACACGATGCAGAAGCCCTGTACATCCCCGGTGTAGAGAATGTCCATGGCGTCGATGATCAGACCGATGTCGGAGGCGTTTTTGCCCGGCGTATTGTTGGGCTGCATGACCGGCGTCAGGGAATAGCCGGAGGCCCGGCTCAGCCAGGAATGCAGCCTGTCCTGAGACCAGTCGCCGTACATGCGGCGGACCGTGATCTTGCCGTATTTGGACAGCTCGCTCAGGATCCCGGGTATATAGCGGGAGCTGACGTTGTCGGCATCAATGAGCATGGCGATATTGATATCATCCATAATAAAAGACCTCTTTCTGAGACTGCCCGGCCGCAGAGCCGGACCGCCCCGGGCTGAATATTTGCCGGATGCCTCCTGCCGGGCCGCCGGTACGGCTGCCTGGTTCGGGAAACATGCAGTTTCCAAAGTACATTCTGGAGCACAGCCGCCGGTTCCGATGCGGTCTGTCATGCAGCAGGAATAAGGCACAGGCGGGCAGGGAAGATCCGGTTGAAATTGAGGGACGGTTTCATGTATTATATACAGGTGTGCCCCTGCACACAGGCCGGGCCGAAGGCCTGAACCGGATGCGCCCGGAATACTGGCTGATTTCAGACAGGCCGGCCCGAATGCGCCCGGAATACTGCCTGGCTTCAGGCATGTCCGGCGGACGGCCGGCGAAAAAGAACACACAGGTTGATTATAAACCAAAAACTCCGGGCATAACAATGTGAAAAACCAACCCGAAAGGAGAATGATAAAAAATGAGTAACGAGCAGACACCCAAGTCAAATACCGGAAAGATGGCTCCTCCCCAGCCTAATTTCAAGGTCGATCCCAATCCCGGCTCCCATGTCAAAAAGATGATCGCGGTCGTCAGCGGCAAGGGCGGCGTCGGCAAGTCCTCCGTCACGGCCATGAGCGCCCTGTGGGCGGCCCGCCGCGGCTATTCCGTGGGCATCATGGACGCGGATATCACCGGCCCCAGCATTCCCCGCATGTTCGGCGTGGGCCCCTATGACCTGAGCGCGACCGAGAACACCATCTTCCCCGCTACTTCCATCACCGGCATCAAGGTCATGTCCATGAATCTACTGATGGAAAAAGAGGACCAGCCCGTCATCTGGCGCAGCCCCGTCATCACCGGCGCCCTCAAGCAGTTCTGGACCGATGTGGCCTGGGGCGATGTGGACTACATGTTTGTGGATATGCCTCCCGGAACCGGCGACATCCCGCTGACAGTCTTCCAGGCGCTTCCCGTGGACGGGATCCTCATCGTCACGACACCCCAGGACCTGGTCAGCATGATCGTCCGCAAGGCAGTCGGCATGGCCAAAATGATGGATGTCCCGATCCTCGGCATCGTGGAGAACATGAGCTATGTCAAGTGTCCTCACTGCGGCGAGGAGATCCGCATCTTCGGCCAGGGCCATATCGAGGAGACTGCGAAGGCGGAGGGCCTGCCCGTTGTCGCCCGCATTCCTATCGACGCGGCCATGACCACGGCCTGCGACACCGGCAAGATCGAATACTACCACGGAGAATTCATGGACGGCCTCGAGGCGGTGCTGCCTAAGATCTGACCGCCGAATCGGCCGGAACCATTCGCCATGGCGGAGAGGCTTTTGCGGCCGGAACCATTCG
>DGUF01000138.1 GCA_002394525.1 Lachnospiraceae bacterium UBA4317
CCGACCAGGCTCATCTCCCCCTTGAGGACGTTCCAGAACTGGGGAAATTCGTCCAGGGAGGTCCGGCGGATAAAGTTGCCGATGCCGGCGGGCCGGCCGTTTTTATCCTTCTTTTCGCTGCCGATGATCCGGGGGTCGTCGTCCATTTTGAACATCATGCCGTCCTGGATCTTGTTCTGCTCCATGAGGGCCTTTTTCCGCTCCTCCGCGTCCATATACATGCTGCGGAACTTGTACATGCGGAACTGCTTGCCGTTCTTGCCGATCCGGACCTGGGAGAAAAAGATGGGCCCGGGGGATTTGATGTAGATCATGGGGGCGATAAAGATAAAGATGATCCCGGTCAGGATACAGCCCACGATCCCCCCGAGGATATCCATGGCGCGCTTAAAGGCCAGTTCCCGGATGGACACGATGCGGAGGCTGTTGGTCAGGACCTTGTAATTCCCGATCTTTTCGACCTCCTGGGTCCCCCAGCGGTTCTCGTTGAGGGCCGACAGGCAGTAGTGGACGGTGATGCCCATATTGAGCAGGCTGTCCACCATTTCGGTCGGATAGGGCAGGTTGTCGGGCTGGTAGAGGAAGACCTCGTCCACCCAGTTGCGCCCTATGTAAAACAGGATATTCTCTCCTCTTCCGAGCACAGGGATCCCCTTGAGCTCCTTGACGTCCGCGGAGGCCTGGTCCATCAGGATGATCCCGGAAATAAAGTAGTCGTGGAAGGAATAGTCCGAGAGATTGGTGATCACCTCGTCCACAAGGTGGCTGGAGGTGATGACCATGAGGGACCGCTGCCCCTTCAGGTCGCCCCTTGTCCCCAGGACCCGCTTCTTGTTGGCCTGCCTGACGATAAAGGAGACAAAGAAAAACATGACTGCCGTCAGACCGGTCTGCAGTCGCGAGATCATGTAGATCTGGTGGACTGAGAAGAGGTAGACCAGGTTCATCAGCTCCACGGTGGCGATATAGCGGAAGACGGAGATCAGCTCCGCCGCAGTGCCCCGCCGCAGGATATTTTTATAGCTCTCCGTGAACAGAACGACGATGAGCTGGCAGAACAAATATACGATCGCCTGATAGCGGTAGAGGACGATGCGGTAGGGATTGGAGATCCCCCGCAGGATCCAGTAGCTTAAAAGATAGCAGACCTGAAACACCACCAAATCCAGGATCATGAAATCCAGGTGCTTCAGCCAGCCCTTTTTTTCTTTTTTATACATACGAAAACTCCCTGGGGGAGCATGACCGCACAGATTGACAGATTCTCTTTTCTATCATTCCACCGTCACGCTCTTGGCGAGGTTTCTGGGCTTGTCGACATCCAGGCCCTTGGCAACGCTGAAATAGTAGGCCAGCAGCTGGAGGGAGATGATCGCTAGGCTGTTGGCAAAGTGAGGGTCTGTCCTGGGCACGTAGACCGTAAAGTTCACCGTGTCCTCCACGCTGTAGTAGCCGTAGGAGGTCAGGCCCATGAGGTAGGCTCCGCGGCTCTTGACCTCGACCATGTTGCTGATGGTCTTCTCGTAGAGGTCGGGCTGGGTGAGGACACCGATGACCAGGGTCCCGTCCTCGATCAGGCTGATGGTGCCGTGCTTGAGCTCGCCCGCGGCATAGGCCTCGGAGTGGACATAGGAGATCTCCTTCATCTTGAGGCTGCCCTCCAGGCAGATGGCGTAGTCGATCCCTCTGCCGATAAAGAAGATATCGTGGGCGTGGGAGAACTTGGAGGCAAACCACTGGATCCTCTCCTTGTCCTCCAGGATGCGGCTGATCTTGTCGGGAATGGTCGCCAGCTCTTGGATCATGGCGTCGTACTGGTCCTGGCTGATATGGCCGCGGATCATGGCAAATTCGATTGCCAGCAGGTAGCCGGCGATCAGCTGGGTGGAATAGGCCTTGGTCGTCGCGACCGCGATCTCGGGGCCCGCCAGTGTGTAGAGGACGTCGTCCGCCTCGCGGGCGATCGTGGACCCGATCACGTTGACGATGGCCAGAGTCCTGGAGCCCCTCTCCTTCGCCTCGCGCAGGGCAGCCAGGGAGTCCGCCGTCTCGCCGGACTGGCTGATGACGATGACCAGGGTGTGGGGGGCCAGGATGGGTTTGCGGTAGCGGAATTCGCTGGCAAGCTCCACCCGGACTGGGATCCTGGCCAGGTCCTCGATCACATACTGCAGGCTGATGCCCACGTGGTAGGCAGATCCGCAGGCCACGATGACGATGCTGCTGATCTCCCGGATCTGGTCCTCCGACAGGGAGATCTCCTCCAGGGAGATCCGTCCGTCCTTGACGATGGCATTGTAGGTGTCCAGGACCGCTCTGGGCTGCTCGTGGATCTCCTTCATCATGAAGTGCTCGAAGCCGCCCTTTTCCGCGGATTCCGCGTCCCACTTGATCTCGGTGAGCTCCTTCTCGATCTCCTCCTGGTCGATGTTGTAGAAGGTGACCGTGCCCGCGCCGAGTCTGGCGATCTCATTGTTGCCGATGTAATAGACCTTGCGGGTATAGCGGAGGAGGGCGGGCACATCAGAGGCCACGAAGGTCTCGCCGTCCTCGACGCCGATGATCATGGGGCTGTCCTTGCGGGCGGTAAAGATCTCGCCCGGAAAATCGCGGAACATGAGGGCCAGGGCATAGGAGCCGCGGATCCGCATCATGGAGCGGACGATGGCATCCACTGGGCCCATATTGTATTTTTTCAGATAATAGTCGACCAGCTTGATGGCGACCTCTGTGTCGGTCTGGCTGATGAAGCTGTAGCCCTTGCGGATCAGCTTGTCCCTCAGCTCCTGATAGTTCTCGATGATGCCGTTGTGGACACCGATGATGGACCGGTCATCCGTGCAGTGAGGGTGGGCATTGCCCTCGGAGGGCTCTCCGTGGGTCGCCCAGCGGGTATGGCCGATCCCGCAGCAGCCGGAAATGGCCTGACCGTTGTTGGTCTTCTCCTCCAGGATCTTGAGTCTGCCCTTGGCCTTGACGATCACGGGCTCCGCATCGCCGTCGCGCACGGCCAGACCCGCGGAGTCATATCCTCTGTACTCCAGCTTCGAGAGACCATCGAGAAGGACAGGCGCCGCCTGTTTTTTACCGATATATCCAACAATTCCACACATAGTTCTCTGTCTCCTCGTAATATCCGCCGGGACCGGCGCTGCCGGTCCGCGGATTTCTCAACCATTCAGCCCCCCGCGGGAATGGGCGTCATGCAGGGCAAAAGCCTGCATTCCGGACAAATGAGGCACATTCCTGCGGAGTGCTGGATCATTATCAATTCTAATGGATCTTAATTGAAATTAAACATTCTCTGGGCGATGAGATACAGGCCGGAGACCAGCTTCATGGCCAGGGGCTTCCGGGTGTTCATGGCGATCCCCAGGGGCCGCCTTCTCATCTTCTGCCACAGGTCCTCGTCCCTGGAGCGCAGATATTCCCAGATCTCGTCCCGCATGCGCAGGTGGTCCTCCGAACCTGACCGGATGGCCAGGACCGAGGTGATCGTCGTGATGATCTCCAGATAATTGAACATATACTGGCTGAGCCTGCGCGACCTGCCGATCCTGTCCCTGTTGGCGGGATCGGTATAGTAATCGATCATGATGCGGTTGACCCGCTCCTGCTGGTCAAGCCTTTTGATCATCACGGACTCATGGACCGACTGGTCCTCTCTTCCGATATAATAATAGTAGAAGTTGACATCCAGATAGTAGATCCTGTCCACATAGGGCAGGGGATTAAACACATAGATGTTGTCAACATAGAAGGTGTGCTCGGGAAGGCGCAGACCGCACTCGCGCAGCATCTGCGTCCGGAAGATCACCGAATGCATCAGAATGTACTTTCCGACGGGAAAACGCCCGGCCTCCTCCCAGGAAAAGACCCTGTTCTGCGGCAGGGTCCCCCTGTACTCCATGACCCTGTGGCGGTTCTGGTCCTCCTTGTTGTAGACAAAATTCGAGACCAGAAGGTCCAGAGCCTCCTCGCGGTCGCCCGCGGCCTCTTCTGTCTGCGCGCCGGAAAAACGCCTCAGGACGTCCAGGATACTCTTGTAGGCGGAGGCTCTGACCTTGTCATCGCTGTCCACCACCTTGAAATACAGTCCGCCGGCATTTTCCAGTCCGGTATTGACCGCCCCTCCGTGGCCCTTGTTGGGCTGATGGATGGCCCGGACGATCCCGGGGTGCTCGCTCTCCAGCCGGTCCGCGATCTCGGCCGTCCGGTCCGTGGAGCCGTCATCGACAATCAGGATCTCCACCTCTTCCCCTCCGACCAGAAGGGACGAGATGCAGTTTTCCATATATGCCTCGGAGTTATAGCACGGAACAGCGACAGATAAGAGTTTCATATTTGTTAAAAGCCTCCTTAAGCTGCTACAGACTGACATAGATAGTATATTTTACCATAAAACGATTCAGGCTGCGGCGATATTTTTCAAAATTCTCCGGAAAAGATTTTCAGATAGGCGGCGTAGGCGCCCGGTATGGCATATTTGTCCCTGAGGGCCGGGATCGGAGCCGCAAAGCAGCCTCCCTCCCCTCCTGCCTCCTCCTCTGTCCCCTCTCCCGCTTCGGGATAGGCGGCAGTCCGGATCTCGTAGCCCTGCATGAGCCACTCCCTGTGGGTGAAGATATGTCTGGAGGCGGGAAGGGGCCGGATCCGCAGAGGCTCGCAGCCATAGGACCTGGCCCTGGCCACCGCCTCCTCCTCCGTCAGCCACCCCTCTTCATTGGGAAACTCATAGAGGCCGGCCAGAAGGCCCCGGGAGGGCCTTTTGCGGAGCAGGACCCGGTCCTGGTCCCGGATGACCAGGATGGTCCTCTTCCGGACCTGCCGGGCCTTCTTTCGGGGCATGACGGGCAGGACCCCGCATTTGTCTTCCTGAAAAGCCCTGCACAAGGGCTGGAGGGGGCAGGCCGGGGCAGCCGGGACCGTCTGCGGGGAAGGCTTCCTGCGGCAGGCGGGCTCCCCGCCCGGCGTGCAGATCCCGGATCCCAGGTCCATCAGGGCCTGGTTGAAGTCCCCCGGCCGGTCCTGGGGCATGACCTGTCTGTAAAAGGCATCCGCCGCTTTGCGGGCGGCAGGTGTCCCGATCTCCTCCTCATAGAGGGAGAGACGGGCGAAGACCCGCAGAAGGTTGCCGTCGATGGCGGGCACCCGCTCCCCGAAGCAGATGGAGGCGATGGCCGCGGCCGTATAGGGGCCGATCCCGGGGAGCTTCTGCAGATCGCGGGCAGTCTCAGGCATCCTGGCCTGATAGTCCGAGACGATGATCCGGGCCGCCTTCTGCAGGTTTCTGGCCCTGCTGTAGTAGCCCAGGCCCTCCCAGAGCTTGAGGCACTCGTCCTCCTGCGCCCGGGCCAGGGCGGGGATATCCGGAAATCTCTCCAGAAACCGCCTGTAATAGCCCCTGACAGCCTCCACCCGGGTCTGCTGCAGCATAATCTCCGAGATCCAGACATGATAGGGGGACGGGTCCTCCCGCCAGGGAAGACTCCTCTTATTGGCGTCATACCATTCCAGGAGCGCTGTGCCGATCTCCATTCCCATCTTCCTCTCCCCTGCTTCGGCCGCAAACAGTTCAACCCGGGTCCTGCGCAAAAACAGCAGTGCTGCGCATTGCCGCACAGAATATCTCCTGAACTGTACCCTCTCCTGAACTGTAACAGCAAAGCAAGACTGCCATGACAGCGGAACTGCCGCTGCCATGGCAGTCTGTATTCAGGTCAGCTGCGCATTTTCAGGCAATATACGTTATTCCAGATGGCCCTTGTCGCTGATCACCTGGATCACATCGTCCACATATTTCTCGCAGACATCATCCGATCCGGCTTCCACCATGACACGGATCACGGGCTCTGTCCCGCTCTCACGGACCAGGATCCTGCCGTCGTCTCCCAGTGCCTCGCCGACCTCGGCCACCTTGGCCTGGACATCGGGATCGTTCTGGGCGTCCGGCTTGGACTTGACGCGGACATTCTTGAGGACCTGGGGATAAAAGACGACAGGCGCCGCCAGCTCGCTCATGGGCTTGCCCTTGGCGATCATGACCTCCATCATCTTGAGCGAGGTCAGGATGCCGTCGCCGGTCGTGGCGTACTTGGTAAAGATAATGTGGCCGCTCTGCTCGCCGCCGATCCTGTGGCCGTTGGCGACCATGTTTTCATAGACATACTT
>DGUF01000211.1:0-9489 GCA_002394525.1 Lachnospiraceae bacterium UBA4317
GGCCCAGGCACCTGTGATCGCAGCGGAGAAAACGCCTCCGCGTATTTCTCCTCGCGCTGCCGCTCTGACGAGCGGCATTGTCGGAAAGAGAATCCCCGGCGCAATGTGTTATGCGCCGGGGATTTCATTTTACTCTTTAAGTCCGTTTACAAATCAAATGCTTTAATACCACAAATTACCAGTTACAAAGCTAAGAGCTAAGAGCCAAGAGCCAAGAGCTTTAATACTGGACCGGTGTGAGCGGTGCGCCCTCGGTCTGGTAGGAGACGCCGTCGATCGAGAAGGTATCGAGGTGGTCGCGGATGATGAAGATCATGGTCTTGCCCGTATTCAGGTGGATGCGGGTGTTGTCATCATAGTAGTAGGTGGTGTGCTTGTGGATGCCCTTGCGCCACCAGTGGGCGGGAACGCAGCGGCCCTCGGTCAGGACATAGGCGTTGCGGCCGCGGGAGACGGTGTCGAGATCCACATAGCCGTGATTGCCGACATATTTGAATTTGGCCTCCTGGATGATGACATTGTCAAAGGCCATCTGCTCGCCGGTCACGGCGTCGCACTGGGGCTCGCCGTAGAGGTACTTGTAGTACTTGTGGTCCTCCTCATTGTAGACCAGGGAGGACTGGGTGACAGGGAAGGCGCCGCTCATATCGATATTCTTGGCGGGGATGGAATCCTTGTACTGCTTGAGCGTATTGCGGTCGTCAGGATCATTGAAATAGAACTGACGGTCATCGTAATACTGGGGGCGGATGGAAAGGGTGTATCCGGCCAGAGCGCAGGCGTTTTTGATATAATCGGAGCTCGTGTAGGCGGTGTGCTCCATGGCCTTGCCGTTGTCGACGCGGTAGAAGGCGCCGTAGTCGCCGCCCAGGACGCCGCCGACACCGTTGAGGTTGTCGAGGTCCTCGCGGTCGGTCACGGGCTTGAGCCAGTCGATGGGGCCGCCGAAGTGGATCATGATGGGATCATAGCGCATGGCCTCCTCGACGAAGTAGGAGCGCGTGCTGCGGATATTGCCGATCTGGCCGATGTTCTGCCAGTCCTGGATGATGCCCATCTGACGGCTCATGCTGCCCTCTTCGATCATCTCGTAAAAGACATCGACATTGCTGAGTCCGTACTGGGGCTGAGCCTCGTAGTTGATGGGATACATGACAGCGATCGGACGCTGCTTGGCGATCTCGGGATCGATCTTCTCATTTGTCAGAATACTTCTGGTGACCGTATCTTTTTTCTTTGTCGAATCGGTCTTTTTGGTCTCCGTCTTCGTTGTGGTCTCGGCCGCGGACGCGGAGACGAGCGCATGGCTCCCGAGGCCGGTGACTGCCAGACATACGGCGGCGGCCATGGGAATGAGCGTTTTAAAGGCTTTCTTCATCATTTAGCTTTCCTCATTTAAAAATAGTGATCAGTGTTCCTGAAGTGGCGGCAGGCTGCTCCAGACAGCGATGCCGTCAGTGTGTAAAATAAACTGTCAGAAGATGTACGAATGGGTACAAAATGCACAAATGAAAATGTGTTTTTCCATTTGTGACTCCTTATAGAATTTCCAAAAGCGGGGATTCCAAATTCATATTATAGCGTAATAAAAGGTAGTTGGCAATCACAAGTGTCGATGAGGGACATCTATATCAGAGCCGCCGGTACTGTCCACGCCCCTTCGGGAGGGTATGCGGCGGAAACAGGGAGCCGCCTCATGTTTTGTCCTTTGTCTGTCAGGTCGGAATCCGGAGGGGGAAGGTTACTGCAATTTTTTCAGGAAGGGCGTTCTGCCTGATTTACAGGCATGGTATAATGAGACAAACTGGAATGACAGCAGGGACTGGTCCCTGATAAGTGTGAATGAGCCGGGGCACATCTTCGGACAGCTGTTGCCTGAGGATACAATGAAAGGAAGACACAATGCTTAAAAGTCATGAAAAATTTCATTCCGCCAACGGAAAGAGATTGATCCTCGTTGCAGATGATGAACTGATCAACCGGGAGATCCTGGGGATGGTCCTGCAGAATGATTACCAGGTGATCTTTGCCGAAGACGGGCAGGAGGCGCTGAATCTGATCGTGGAGAACCGGGAGATCCTGTCCCTTGTCCTCATGGACCTGAAGATGCCGGTCATGGGCGGCCTGGATGTCCTGCGCTGCATGAAGGAAAGGCCGGAGCTGGCCCGGATCCCCGTGATCGTCCTGACGTCCGACCAGGACGCCGAGATCGAGTGCCTGTCCCTGGGCGCCATCGACTTTATTCCCAAGCCCTATCCCCAGGCCGGCGTCATGCTGGCCCGCATCCTGCGCACGATCGAGCTGTCCGAGGACCGGCAGATCATCAATTCCACGGAGCGCGATCCCCTGACGGGCCTCTATAACCGGGAGTATTTTTACCGCTATGCAGAGCAGTTTGACCAGCACTACAGGGAGCTGGAGATGGACGCCATCGTCCTGGATATCAACCATTTCCACATGATCAACGAGCGCTTCGGGACGAGCTACGGTGACCGGGTCCTGCGCGGGATCGGGGAGCGGATCCGGGAGATGGTCGCGGATACGGGCGGGATCGTCTGCCGCCGCGAGGCCGACACCTTCATGATCTACTGCCCCCACGGGGCCTCCTGGAAGAACCTGCTGGAAAGGGCGTCCACCGGCATCACGGAGAATGACTCGGTCAACAACCGGGTCCGCCTGCGCATGGGCGTCTACGAGAAGGCCGACAAGAGCCTGGATATCGAGCGCCGCTTTGACCGGGCCAAGATGGCGGCCGACACGGTCCGCAACAGCTTCACGAAGACCATCGGCGTCTACGACAATGCCCTCCACGAAAAGGAGCTCTATTCGGAGCGCCTGATCGAGGAATTCTACACCGCCATCCGGGAGAAACAGTTCCAGGTCTTTTATCAGCCCAAATTCGACGTCCGGCCCGAGATCCCGGTCCTGGCCAGCGCCGAGGCCCTGGTCCGCTGGTTCCACCCCGATCTGGGCATGATCTCCCCGGGCGTCTTTATCCCCCTCTTTGAGGAGAACGGCCTGATCCAGACCCTGGACCACTATGTCTGGCGGGCCGCCGCCGAGCAGATCAGGAGCTGGAAGGAGAAGTTTGACTTTACGGTCCCGGTCTCAGTCAATGTCTCCCGGATCGATATGTATGACCCCCGCCTGGTGGAGGACCTTCAGGAGATCCTGGCCGACAACGGCCTGACGCCCGATCAGCTTCTGCTGGAGATCACCGAATCCGCCTATACCCAGGACTCTGTCCAGATCATCGAGACCGTCAACCGCATGCGGGACCTGGGCTTCCGCATCGAGATGGACGATTTCGGGACCGGCTACTCCTCCCTCAATATGATCTCCACCCTGCCCATCGACGCCCTCAAGCTCGATATGCAGTTTATACGCAATGCCTTTAAAGAAGGCGGCGACACCCGCATGCTGGAGATCATCATCGACATCGCCGACTACCTCTCCGTCCCCGTCATCGCGGAGGGCGTGGAGACAGAGGACCAGCTCACCGCCCTGCGGGACATGGGCTGCGACCTGGTCCAGGGCTACTATTTCTCCAGGCCTGTCCCGGCGGAGGAATATGAGCGGTTCGTGATCGAGAGAAAAGAACTGAGCGAGAGAAGGGAGCAGGAAGTCATTTCCCCGGAGACCCGGAAGAGGTTTGCGGGCCGGCCGGATCCCGGGCGGGAGGACCTGGTCCTGGGAGGGATCGTCACGGCTCTTTCCAGGGACTACGAGGCCATTTATTACATCGACACGAAGACCAGCCACTACGTGGAATTCGGCTCCGAAGGGAAGCTGGAGGACCTGCAGATCGAGCGGAGCGGCGAGGACTTTTTCGAGGACATGGAAAAGGGCATCCGGAAGACCGTCCTCCAGGAGGACCAGGACCGGGTCCTGCTGTCCATCCAGAAGGATGTCCTCATGACCCAGCTGCGCAGCCAGCAGATCTTTTCCATCACCTACCGCGTCCGGAGAGGAGGGGAGACCGTCTATTACGCCCTCAAGGCCGTCCTCGCGGGCAGGCAGGACGACCACCATATCGTGATCGGCGTCAGCAATGTGGATGCCCAGACCAGAGCCATGGAGCAGGCAGAGGGCGGACAGATCAACGAGATCAACTTCACCAGCCTGGCCAGGTCTCTCTCCAATGATATGGAGAGCATCTACTACATCGACACCGAGACCGACACCTATCTGGAATTCAAGACCGAGGGCAACTACAAGAGGCTGCAGCTGGAATCCAGCGGCACGGACTTCTTTACCGAGTGCAGGCGCAACATCCAGTCCGCCGTCTTTGCCTACGACCGCGACAGGGTCGCCTCCGCCCTGAACAAAGAGATGCTCATGCCCATCCTCAGGGAAAGGGGAGTCTTCTCCATGGCCTACCGCCTCCTGATCGAGGGCAGGCCCCGCTACTACCGGATGAAGATCGTCCGGGCGGACGTGCCCGATGACCACCACATCATCATCGGCGTCAGCAATGTCGACGACCAGATCACGGAGGAGGAAAAGCTGGAGGCCGAGCGCCAGAGCACCGTCACCTTCTCCAGCATCGCCGAGGCCCTGTCCCTGGACTATTTCAGCATCTATTACGTCGACACCCAGACAGACCACTTCATCGAATACAGCTCCCACGAGGACTACGCCGCCCTGGGCATCGATAAGGGCGGGGAGGACTTCTTCAACCTCAGCAGAAAAAACATCGCCACTGTGATCTGCCCCGAGGACCTGGACCGCTTCATGAGGGTCTTTACCAAGGAGAGAGTGATGAAGGAACTGGCCGAGGACCACACCTTCACCATGACCTACCGCCTCATGTTTGACGGCGTACCCACCTACGTCAGCATGAAGGCCACCCGCATGGTCGACCCCGATGACCCCCATATCGTCATCGGCGTCAACAACATCAACGCCGAGATGCAGCGCCGCAGAGAGACCGTCACCTACGCCGGCATCGCCCGCGCCCTGGCGGCGGACTACTTCAGCATCTACTACGTCGACACCAAGACCGACGACTTCATCGAATACAGCTCCCACCAGGAGTACGAAGCCCTCAATATCGAAAAAGCGGGCAAAGACTTCTTTGAACTGAGCCGCAAAAACGTCGGGCGTGTCGTCCACCCCGACGACAGGGAAATGTTCCTCGAAGCCTTCAGCAAGGAAAAAGTCCTGGAGGCCCTTCAGAGGGACAAGACCTTCACCCTCACCTACCGGCTCATGTTCGGAGAAAACTCCACCTACGTCCACATGAAGGCCACCCGCATGGAGGACCACGAAGATCCCCACATCGTCATCGGCGTCAGTGACATCGACGAACAGATGCGCCGCGAACAGGAACACAGCCGCGCTGTCTGGATGGCCAGCCGCGACCCCCTCACAGGCGTCAAGAACAAACACGCCTACAACGAAGCCGAAAAACAGACCAACGAAGAGATCGCCTCCGGCTACGCCGGCGAACCCGAACCCTTCTCCATCGTTGTCTGCGACCTCAACGGACTCAAACAGGTCAACGACACCTTTGGCCACAAGGCCGGCGACAAATACATCCAGAGCGCCTGCAAGACCATCTGCACCACCTTTAAACACAGCCCCGTCTACCGCATCGGCGGAGACGAATTCGTCGCCATCCTCAGGGGAGGTGACTACGAGATCCGGACCGAACTCATGGCCCGCCTCCACAGCAAAAACGAAGAACACCGCGACTGCGGAGACGCCGTCATCGCCGCCGGCCTCGCCGACTACCGCCCCGGCATCGACAACACCTTCGCCGCCGTCTTCGACCGCGCCGACGCCGCCATGTACGAGGACAAGAGGGTCCTCAAGGGCGGGTGAGTCACTCGGGGACGGTTCTGTTGACTCGTGTGACAGGGGGACAGGCACTCTGTCACACTGCTGTGACAGAGTGCCTGTCCCCCTGTCACACCTGTCCCCCTGTCACACCCCCCTGTCCCCCAATTCCCCCTGCATCAAAAAACGCTTAGCAAATCCTCAGGATCCGGCGGGAACCGGGAGGAAACTGCTAAGCGTTTTTTTGTTGGAAAATCTGCCGCCTTTCGTGCGGGAAGCAGAATCAATGAAACATGGCCTGTGAATGCAGCTCATGAATGCAGCTCATGAATGTGGCTTATTAGGGAATCAGGGTTCTCCTGCCAGGTGAAAAGGGTTTCACCTGGAAGCTCACATAGCCGCCTCCAGCGCATCGTGCACGGCCTTCCAGTTGCGGAGCACGTTCCTGTCCGAGACAGCGGCCTGGGCTTCCGCCAGGCAGCCGGCATCGTCGAAGGTTCCCTGCAGGGAGGAGAAGTCATCCAGCATGGTCTCCACGTCATAGGAGATAAAGGACCAGTTGGCCTTGAAGTTGGCCTTCTCTTCATCGGAGAGCCTGCCATATTCCTCGCGGACTGTTTTTTTGAGGGCGGAGCTCTTTTCGCTGCCTGCCCCGGTCCGGTTAGCCCAGTCCAGGATCTGAACGGCGGTATAGGCCGCCCGCAGGGAACTGCCTGCGGACTGGGACCAGCCGGTCCCTTCCAGGAGAGCCGCGTAGAGACTCTGTTCTTCAGCCGCCGCCTCGGGATCGGAATAGACGACTTCCTTTGTGCCCTCGGAGGTGATCGGCTTTATGTCGTCCTCGGAAAAATCCCAGACCCCCGCGCCGGAGCCCAGGTCGTCGGCAAAGGGATCATCAGAACCGCTGTCGGAGAAGGGATCAGCGACGGTATCGCTGAAGAGGTCGCTGGAAGTGTCGTCAAAAATATCGGAATCATCCGCTGTGCTGCCGGTCGTCGAATTACCGGAGGACTGACTGCCGGAACCGGAGGAGTTCTGAGTCCCCGAGGAAGACTGGTTTCCGGAAGAGGACTGGCCGTCGGAGAAGGACTGGTCTCCGCCTGACGAGGACGTCTGCCCGGAGGAGTTCTGAGTCCCGGAGGAATTCTGGGTCCCGGAGCTGCGGTTGGTCTGGTTGACGGACTGCTCGTAGGAGTCGTTGTAGGTATGGCCGCCGAAGGGATCGCTGGCCGTGCTGCCCGAAGGCGTCACAAAGAGATCGGGCGAATTGACATTGGAGCCGGTCGTGGTGCGGTTCGTGCCGGTCGAAGTGCCGTTGTTGGTCGTATAGGTCGGCCGGCTCTGGGTCCCGTTCGTGGACTGCTGCGTGCCTGCTGTCGACTGCTGGGTGCCGCTCGTAGACTGCTGGGTGCCGTTTGTCGACTGCTGGGTCCCGTTCGAGGTCTGCTGCGAGCCGCTTGTGGACTGCTGCGTGCCATTCAGGGACTGCTGCGAACCGCTTGTGGACTGCTGAGTCCCGCTCGTCGACTGCTGGGTGCCCTGCGAGGGCTGCAGACCGCTCTGGGGCACGGACTGTCCCGCGGGGATGCCGACTGACGATGAACTGGAATTGGAGCCGGACGCAGGGGCCGTCCCGACCGTCCCGGTTCCTGTGGAAGGAACGGAGGAATTGGCCTGATTTGCGGTCGATGCCCCGGAGGAGACACTGCCGGGTGTAGTAGTGGGTGTAGTAGTGGGTGTCGTGGTGGGTGTTGTGCCGGGGGTCGTCCCTGCTGTCGATGACGCGGCAGCATTGCCGGCCGCCGGGACCGGTGTGACCGGCTTGACTGTGTTCGCCGTCGAGGCGGAATCCGGCCGGCCCAGAGGAGTGACACTGGCATTGGGCGACGTCTCAAAGGAGGGGGCGTCCGTGATCGTCTTTTTTTTGCGGCCGCATCCGGCTGCCGAAACTGCGACAGAGGCCGCCAGGACAACTGAAAATGTGATTCGCGCGATTTTTTCGGGTATTCTGTTCACAACAAGATTCCTTTCCCGCATCTGTGCTGCGTTACAGTTCTATTGTAAGGGCTGCAGCTCTATGAAAGGGTTACAGTACTATATTATATGGGTGTCGGATATACCTGTTATTATTTCACTTGTTTTCATAATTGTAAACGCACTTTTGGCCGAGTGGTTACAAAAAAATACCATTATAAAGCAGGCATGAGCGCCCGGACAGCCCGGGATGCGGGGTAGGGACAGGTCCGGTTACAGTTCAGACCCACCTGAAACGCGAGGAGTTTTGCGCACGCTCTTTGCGCAAAACCCGAGTTTAACGGCGCGAACACACTTGCTTCACAAGTGTGTTGCGCACAGCAAAGCGTATTGACAATGCGAAGCTTTGTTATCGCCGCGCGCAACGTTATCTGTGCACGCCCTTCGAGGGGGCGTGTACAGATAACCAGGTCCGGGCGTCCGGGGAGAGCGCCGGGGAGAGCTTTCTGCCGCAGACCTTGCGGATCGTTTTTGGGGATGATAGAGTAAATCCGTGTGGGGACATGATCGTCCGCATCCCCTTGAAAAACCGGGCCGGTCAGTCTGGACTGAATTTTGAAGCGGTTTATTCTTCATCGCGCAATACCCGTGACTTCAGCCGTGGGATAAGCGCGGAAAAAGGGATACTCGCTTCATCGTGGGTACAATCCCGCGATGGAGAATAAACGCTCCGCAACAAACCGAAGGTTTGTTGGATGCAGCACGGATGCGGGTCGATTTGTCCTGGAACGTGAGGATAAAACGGTTTCCGGCTCATGAAAAAAGAAAATCGGAAGGGAAAAGAGAATGCTGAAAGGAAATTTTCATACGCATACAGTTTTCTGCGACGGAAAAAATACGGCGGAGGAGATGGCAGAGGAGGCGCTGGAGCGGGGATTCACCCACCTGGGCTTTTCCGGCCACATGGATCCGGAGATCACGATGGATCTGGCCGCCTATGACGCGGAGATCCGCCGCCTGCAGGAAAAATACAGGGGCAGGATGGACATCCTGCTGGGCGTGGAGCTGGACGTCCTTTTTACGCCGCGCAGCGAAGAGGAGAAGGCCCTGCTGGAGGGCATGGAGTTTCTGATCGGCTCGACCCATTACATCGAGGCGCCCTCGGGCGGGGAGATCGGCTGTGTGGACGACACGCCGGAGCGGCTGGACCGCTTTTGCAGGGAGGAGTTTGGCGGCGACTATTACCGGCTGGCCAGGGCCTATTATGAGCTGGAGGCGGAGGTCTATGACCGGACACGCTGCAGCTTTGTCGGCCATTTCGACCTGGTGACCCGCTTTAACGACCAGACCCGGGACATCGATGAGAGCGACCGCCGCTACTATCTGCCCGCGCTGGAGGCCATGGAGCAGCTGGTGTCGAAGGGGCTCCCCTTTGAAATCAACTGCGGGGCCCTGAACCGGGGCCGCAAGGCGGAGCCCTACCCCAACCGCTTTCTTTTGAAAAAGCTGCGGGAGATGGGGGGACAGATCCTGATCAGTTCCGATGCCCACCAGAAGGAGCTCCTGGACGGAGGATTTGACATTGCGGTCCGTATGGCCGTCGACTGCGGCTTCACCCACATCCTCTTTCTGGAGCATGACTCGGGTGGACGAGTCGGATTCCGCCAGGTCGCTCTGGACACACTTCTATGAGGATGATATGACGGGAGCGCCGCGACGGTGTGACAAGGGGAC
>DGUF01000211.1:9599-19799 GCA_002394525.1 Lachnospiraceae bacterium UBA4317
AGAGTGCCTGTCCCCTTGTCACACTTGTCCCCGCATCAGGGAATATAGACCGGATCAAACTCCCGGTCTTCATAGATGGGCTCGTCGGGCTGCAGGAGGTTTCCGGCGGGATCCGACCAGCCGGTGATGAAGCCGTTGGCTTCGCGCTGGGGGGAGGACTGCTTTTCGCCGTAGTCCCAGGTGGGCAGAAAGCCCATGCTTTCCCCGTCGCGGACGTAGTAGGAGAAGTCGTCCCAGGCGAAGTGGAAGAGGAGGCGGTGGAAGCTGTCCGGGTCGCTGTAGTAGTCGTGGAGGAACTGGACTCTTTCCTCGAGCAGGGTCTTTACCAGGCCGGTGCGCTCGTCGTAGTCCAGGTCCTTGTGCCAGCGGAGGTAGTGGAGTTTTGTATCGACTTCGAGGAGGTCCCTGTTCTGGTCATATTCATTTTTCAGAATATTCCGGATGACGGGCTCCAGCTCCTCCAGGTAGATCTTTGAGACCAGGGCGGCGAAGTCGGGATCCTGGCCCATGCGATGGAGCCAGCGCTTGCGGCCGTCCCTGAGCCAGAGGGTCCGGGCGGAGGTCTTGTAGTAGTCGCCGCAGTTCATGTTGCCCAGGCAGAGGTCGAAATCCCAGACGGGGCCGCAGTAGAGCAGGGGGTCGCCGGCCTTTTTGTAAAAGAAAAAGCTGTAGAACTCGTCGTCGGACTGGACGAAGAAGTCCTGGATCAGGTACATGCGGGCCCAGGAATCCATGTCAAAGTAGTCGAAGCAGGTCAGGCCGGTGTCGGGGTTGGTCCAGTCGTCGGCGAAGAGGGCCTTCTCGGCCTCGCGGACATAGTCAGCGATGTACTGGTATTCGCTGACCGAAGGCTGGGAGGGCGACTGGATGTCGATGTGGTGGGTATCCGTCGAAAACCAGACGTCGTTTTTGCTGTAGCGCTCGTCCATTTCCAGCAGATAGCCGCCGGAGATGTCCTCGGGATCATTTTCCCAGTCGTAGGCCAGGGCCTCGTGGCCGTCCTCATCGGTCTCCATGACGATGCTCTTGAGGGTCTTGCGGGGGAGGGCCGCGCCATCGGCAGTAGAAGGACTGGAATCGCTCTTGTCCGCGGCAGAGGCGCCTTCCGTGGAACCGGTCCCGGAATCGGCCGTTTCCCCCAGGTCGTCCGCGTCCGCCTGCTCGGGATTGGCCTTGCGGTTGGCCTTCTGCAGGTTGTTGATCTTCACAGTGCCGCCGCTGACATTGAGCCGCTGGTTGAGCAGGTAGAGGGCCTGGTAGCGGCCGTTGATATAGAGGTTGACGAAGCGGGTCTGGGGCGTGTAGGCCAGGCCCAGCCGCTCCGCGGCCAGGAAGGCATAGTACTGGCGGACCTGGGAGGAGTCCCAGAAATTGGCGATCAGGGCAAACTTGCGGCAGCTGCTCATGCCCAGGAGCTCATTTTCCTCCTCCATGTTGAGGTTGTAGGGCTTCTTTTTCTGGGACCAGGTGGAGTTGCCCCGGCCCTTGATGCTGCAGGTTCCGCTGCTGTCGGGCGTGCCGTCCGTCTGATAGATCCGGTAGACCGCGTCCTCCGACGTCTCGTGATGGCGGTCGTCGTTGACAGCCTCCATGGATCCGCTGGCGGTCTCGATATACATGGAAGGGATATTTTGCGTATAGAGAAAAACGACATCCTGAGAGTCCGCGGAATTGCCGTCCGCGTCCAGGATCGTAAAGGTGTAATGGACATTCTCAGCGAAAGCCGGGAGCCTGTCTCCGGACCGGAAGGAGCCGGAGATCTTTTTTTTCGAATCATTGCGGCTGTCGTCGGGGGCCTCCTCGACTGACAGGGTCTCGGCGCTGTTCATCCGCAGGAAGAGGTGGTCGTCCATTTCCGCGGGGACATAGGCGTACCAGGTGCCGGAGTCTTTGTCCTCGGTCAGGCGGAACCAGGCCTCCTCGTTCTCGTGCCCCTTGTCCGGGACAGGGTTCCCGATGATCCTCTCGTCGGCCCTGCCGCTGAAGGTCAGCCCCTCGAAACCGGCAGGGTAATCCTCCGCCCGCCCCTCAGGATCCAGCTGCCAGTGGGGATAGTATTCGTGGTGGCTTTCGATCCTGGCGCCCAGGATGAAAATGATGCTCAGCGCGCCCAGCAGCAGGAGCGGGACCGCGTGATTGTATTTTTTCTTCATAATATAAAAACCTTTCGGCTGTTGTATTTGAAAAACGGCATTGATGCCATACACATGAAAACACATGAAATTGCCGGAGCGGCGTATGAACTGTCATAGCTGCCGCGCACATGAAACTGCCGGAGCGGCATTCAAATCGTATAGCCATGGCCTGATATTGACAGAGTGAGCCGGCGATATTTTCAGCAAAGTACTTTTTTCATCATAAACGTATCGACAAAAATCCACAAGATTCTTTTTGCCCCCTGCCGGACCGGACTGATTCTACTTGCTCCTGCCGGACTTTGTTTTACTTGTTCCTGCCGGACTTGTTCTGCTCGGAGGACATATCTGACGAAAGGTCACGCATATTTTCAGAAGGGGAAGCGACAGAGCTGCCGCGGGAGAGAAAGGTCACGCATGTGCGAGAAATCCGTGTCGCCCAGAGGGGATATCAGACAAAAGGTCACGCATATTTCCGGTAGGTGAAGCGACAGAAGCACCGAAAGAGAGAAAGGTCACGCATGATTCCGGAAAGCGAAGCGACAGAGCCGCCGCGTGGGCGAAAGGTCACGCATGTGCGAGAAATCCGTGTCGCCCAGAGGACATATCCGACAAAAGGTCACGCATGATTCGGGAAAGCGAAGCGACAGAGGAGCCAAAAGAGAGAAAGGTCACCCCTGTGCCGGTCGCAAAAAATGCATAAAAAAAAGCCATTTTTCCATACAAGACTAAATCGCTCTGCGCGTATAATGAAATATAAAAAAGAATAGGTTGCACATGGGCGCAAGTATTGACGTGGAGTCTGCCGGGGCAGGAACCATCGGGGAAGCTGCAGGGCAGGAAAGGGGGAAGAGAACATGTATGACAGAAAGACACTGGCGCAGGAGCTGCGCCGGGGAGCAGTCAACACCAGGATCGAGGAGGTCTACGGCTGCAGCTCGCCGCAGACGGAAGTCTATGCGGAGCGGCTGGCAAGGGTGGCAGAGGGATTTGACGCCACATTTGCGGACAACGCCTCGGACCGGCTGGGCCTCTACAGCGCACCCGGGCGCACTGAGATCGGCGGCAACCACACAGACCACCAGTGCGGCTGCGTGCTGGCTGCCAGCGTAAATTTGGATGCGGTCGCGGCTGCGGCCCCCAATGGCAAAAATACCATCTGCTTCTTTTCAGAAGGGTACGGGATGATCGAGGTGGATCTGGACCGGACAGAGCCTGTCGAGTCCGAGAAGGAGTCCACGGCCGCCCTGATCCGCGGCATGGCCGCCCAGGCAAAGGAGCGCGGATTCGAGATCGGCGGCTTTGACGCATACTGCACCAGCAGCGTGCTGGGCGGCTCCGGCCTCTCCTCCTCAGCGGCTTTTGAGACCCTGACGGGGGTCATCCTCAATGACTTTTACTGCGATAATACCTTTGACGCGGTGGAGATCGCGAAGATGGGCCAGAAGGCGGAGAACCTCTGGTTCGGCAAGCCCAGCGGCCTGATGGACCAGTCCGCCTCCTCCGTCGGCGGTGTCGTCGCCATTGATTTCGCAGATGTGGACAAGCCCGTTGTCGAGAAGATCGACCTCAACCTTGCGAAGGAAGGATATGCCCTCTGCATCATCGACTCCCGGTCCAGCCACGCCGACCTGACCGACGCCTATGCGGCGATCCCCGAAGAGATGAAAAAAGTCGCCGCCCTCTTTGGCCAGACATATCTGCGCGGGATCACAATGGACCAGCTCCTGCAAAAGACTGAAGAGATCCGCAGCGCCTGCGGCGACCGCGCCTTCCTGCGCGCCATGCACTTCGTGCTGGACAACGAGCGCGCTCAGCAGGAGGCCCGGGCCCTGCGGGACGGGGACTTCGACCGCTTCCTCGGCATCGTGAATACCTCCGGCCATTCCAGCTATGAATACCTGCAGAATACTGCCGTTGAGGGCAGCGTCTCCAGCCAGGCCGTCAACGTCGCCCTGGCCCTCTGCGACGTCCTCCTCGGAGGCCGCGGCGCCCACCGCGTCCACGGCGGCGGCTTCGCCGGCACCGTCCAGGCCTTTGTCCCCCTGGACATGCTCGAGACCTTCCGCGCCGGCATCGATGCCGCCATCGGCGAAGGCAGCTGCCACGTCCTCTCCATCCGCCCCGTCGGAGGAGCCATCCTGTAAGACTGCGGACGCCCGGAAGGGCCGTCAGATGCAATCATCCGGGAAGCCGTCAGCTGCAATCATGAGAAGGAATTCTCTATTCCTCAGCCGACCGAATATGATCGGCAGGGATGTTATCCGGTCGATAAGATCATGAAATTCTACCGCCGCGCCAGGCCCTTACATGAGCCCGGTACGGCGGTTTTTATGTGACCAAAGAACATGTCCACGGCCTGATCCACCTGCGGCCTGATCCACCTGCGGCCTGATCCACCTGTGGCCTGATCCACCTGCGGCCTGATCCTTCTGCGTCCTGATCCTTCTGTGACCTGATCCTCCTGCGTCCTGATCCTCCCGCGGCCTGATCCGCGTCCCGGGGGCGGCGTCCCGATTTTACCATCCACCTGCGCAAAACTTGCAGAAATCGCCCCCTTTTGGCCAGAAAACATCAAAAAAGACCTAAAGAAGCCGGGATTTTGCTGTCCTGATTTTTATCAAAGCTGTCCTGAAATAGATTTCCTCCCCCAAGTCCCAATGCTAATATGTACACAGATCAGGGGAAAACCTGATCGGGAAAAAACAAATTACAATTTGACAAACACCAATCGATAAATACCATTCAGATTCATCCGGAAAATAAGGAAAAAATGCGGATGAAGGCGCAAAGAGAGCGCAGGAGGAAATAAATATGAAGATCAGAAACTACAGCGAAATCCAGGAACTCAACGCAGCACTTGAAAAGTGCACAAACTCCGTCTGGCTCATGGGCCCCAACGACGAGTCCTACGATATGAAGAATCCCGAGGAGTTCATCAACGGCATTCTCAGACTCACAGAGGGCAACAAGAACAACGATGCCGACCAGTTTGGCCTTTACACCAATACCCTCCAGGATGAGGTCATCCTGAAGGACGTCTGCCGCAAGCTGGCTGCATAAGGCATCCGGCTCGCAAGACCCGCGAGCGAGCCTTGAAATCATGAAAAGAGTTTATCTGCAGATGCTCACCCAAAGCTCTGCAGGCACGAGAGAAAACAAAGACAGGTCCGAACGTACTGATTTTGCTTCAGTATGTCCGGACCTGTTTTGAGTCAAAAGGGGACGGTTCTGCTGACTCACGCCCGCCCCGAGCAGATCTCTCTGCACAGGGACAGCCACTCGCAGTCCGGACAGCAGGCCTCAAGCAGTTCGGAACTCATGCGCGGCATGCCCTTGGACGCCGGCCCCTCCGTGAAAACATGGCCTGCCGCCAGGCCTGCATAGTCCAGGACCAGCTCATCAAAACGCTCAGGCTTATCAGACCGGCACCGGCCGTCAACACAGTTGGGACAGCTGCAGCACAGGTCGTCACAGCCCCGGACCAGCCGGATGGAAGTTTCACTTATTCCCGTCTCACTTATTCCTGTCTCCCTGGCTCCTGTCTTTTTGCCTCTCGGCTCGCCTTCCCCCGATTCACCGGACTTGCTGCCTTCCCCTGACTCATCCTTTCCGCGATCAAAAAATGGCAGAAACCCCGTCCGGCCGGATATTTCCGTCATCCTCTGCACAAATTCCGGGCTGTAGCCCCGGCCGCGGAAATTCTGCAGACACAGAAGGTGGTGGGGACGCAGACGGACCTCCTGCAGGGCTTCTTCTCCGGAGGCGCCTTCATTCGGGGAACCACAATTATTTTCACTGCGCACATTTAAATCGGATAAATCTCTGAGCATGAAAAAACCTCGCATCACTATTTTGCTTGACGCTTCTTTGTACGAAAAGGTATGATTATCTACGCTGTAAAATTAATATAAAATTAACATACCAATAACATACGAATGGTAATTTGATGAGCCCCGGTCATTGCCGGGATCTTTTTCCCGATTTTAAAGAATCGGGACATTCCCTGCCGGGATTTGCCGGATCAGTTCATGGCCCGCAAAAAAACGGCGGAAACAAACGGAGGACGCAAATGCAGCGAAGAGAACACCGGATCACAAATAAACGGATCTTTTTCCTGATCCTGATCCCTGTACTGGCGGCAGTGGTCCTGCTGTCAAATTCAGAAAAGAGGGCCGGGGCCGGCAGCGGCGCCCCCGCAGAGTCCGCAAAAGCGGAGGACGCTGGCCGCGGCGGGGATGCCGGGCAGGACGGGGAAGCGGGCCGGGATCAAAAAGCTGAAGATTCCGAAGCTCAGGAAGAAAATAACGCTGCGGCTGCGGAAGGTACACCGGACAGTACAGAGGAAGCCGAAGGTGTGACCGCGGCCGCGGCCGCTGAGGAATACGATCCGGTCAAGGAAATCTCCTTTACCTGCAAGAAAAAAGCGGACCATCAGCGGTCAGTCCCGGTGCAGATCAATGCCGCGATCCTGGGCGGCGGGGAAGGCACAAAGTGCTGGGCCGTCTTCCTGCCGGCGGAGATGGCGGACCACCCGTATCTGCAGTTTACCGCCTATGAAAATGTGACCTTTGAGCCCCTGCAGGAGTGGGAGCGGCTGGGAACCGGTGTCCTGGCCGGCGGAGCCGGCCAGGACACCGATGCGCAGGATTCGGCCGCCGGATCTGCCGGCAACAATTCAGCGGAGAACCCATTGAGCGGAGCTGCCGCGGAATCCTTCGATGCCGCAGCCTCCGGTGCCCGCAGCTATGCCTCCGGGGAGGAGGTTGAGGACCTGACCAACGGCAGCGCCTTCCGCGTGCGGATGACGGCCGCGGACGGAACAGAGCAGACGACCGACCTCTATGTTTTTTCCTGTAAGGACATGCCGACCATGTACCTGGACCTGGAGAGCGGCAGCACTGCGGCCGTGGACGCCGACAAGACCAAGCAGACCTCCGAGGAGGCGCAGTTTGTGGTCTGCAGACCGGACGGAAAAACGGATTCCAGCGGCAGGTGCAGGGTCCGGGGCCGCGGCAACAGCACCTGGGGCATGATGAAAAAACCCTATAACCTGAATCTGGAGGAAAAGCAGAGCATTCTGGGGATCCGGGAGTGCAAAAAATACTGCCTGCTGGCCAATACCTTTGACCCCACAAACCTTCTGGACAGGATCTCCTCCCAGCTGGCGGCCGGATTTGAGATGCGCGATACGCCGGAGGGAGAGTTCGTCAACCTCTATCTGAACGGCAGGTACAACGGCCTGTACTTCCTGTCCCAGCGCCCGCGCACGGGCGGATCCGTGAATATCAAAAAACTGGATGACAAGATTCTGGAGGCCAACGGCCTTCTGACCGAGGAGGACAAGGCCGAGACCATGAGCCTGCTCGGAAGCACAGGCGATGAAGAGAGCGGGGACAGCGACCTGACCGCAGACCAGGCGGCAGGATCTGTAAATGCCACGGGCACTTCCGACAGCAGGAACGAAGAGCAGACTGCAGACCAGGCGGCAGGATCTGTAAATGCCACGGGCACTTCCGACGGCAGGAACGAAGAGCAGACTGCAGACCAGGCAGCAGGATCTGTAAATGCCACGGGTGCTTCCGGAAAAAAGAACGAAGATCAGACTGCAGGCCAGGCGCCGGGATCCGCGGATGCCGCATCCGCCTCCGGGAAAGAAGCTGATAAGGGGACAGGCTCCGGGTCAGCCGTCCGGAATGAATCATCCGGACCGGCTGGGAAAGCCGAAACCTCCGGCCGGACTGCCCGGAAGACCTCCGCGCAGATCCCCAAAAAGGTTGCCCTCCACGAAGAGGGAGACTCGTTAAAAAAATGGGCCTACAACTGGCCCAACGAACCGAAAAACAATACCGGAGGCTACCTGCTGCAGCAGTATTCCAGATACAGCGGGGACGGCTGCTGGTTTTCCACCAACCACCGCCGCTTCCGCATCATGTCTCCCTCCTGCCCCACAGTCGGAGAAGTCAACTACCTGTCCGATTATATGCTCTCCGCCGAGCGCGCGATCTACACGCAGGGCGGCCGAGACCCCGAGACCGGAAAACACTACAGCAGCTTTCTGGACCTGCCCTCCTGGGAGGACATGTTCCTGCTGGAGGAATTTTTCGCCGAGTGGGACGCGGAGCGCTGGAGCTTTTACATCATCAAGGACAAGGATGATCCCCTCCTCTACTGCGGCCCGGCCTGGGATTTTGACCACTCCGCCGGCACCATGATCTACGGCACCTACCCGGAGACGGCCGTCAGCATGCTGCTCTTCCGCGACACCCGCCACGGCTGGCTCTACAAGCTGCTGATGCACGATGAATTCGTCGAAGACCTCCACACCCGCTGGAGAGACTGCTTCTCCCCCGCCATCCACGCCTACCTGGACGGACAGCTGGAAAAAGAGATCGCGGCCATTGAATCCGCCGCCTATATGAACAACATCCGGCGGGCCAACGACTACGACTTCCGGGAAAAAACAGATGCCCTCACGACCTGGCTGCAGCGCCGCCTCGCCTTCCTGGACGACTACAGCAGCAGGGAGGACGGCAAAAAAGGCTCTGACAAATACTGCCGCGTGGAATTCCAGTTCAAATGGGGCTCCCTCTCCCACTATGTCCTGCGGGGCCAGCCCCTGGGCTACCTGCCCCTGCCTGAATTCGGAGAGACCCAGATCAAATCCCAGATTGAAAAAAATGAGATCATCGCCTGGAAGGACGAAGAGGAAAAAGAGATCGACCCGCAGATCCTGATCGACCGCGACCGCGTCTTCACCCCCGTTTACCGCTGAGTGTCTGCGGCGTTACAAGGGGATGGGTACTTGTAGGTGTGACAAGGGGACAGGCACTCGGCGTGACAAGGGGACAGGCACTCTGTCACAGCATTGTGACAGAGTGCCTGTCCCCTTGTCACACTCTCCTGACTCACTGTCCCTCCTGACTCACCGGGCCGCGGTCTGCCTGAAAGCTGGCACCCTGTAGATCAGACAGCAGCGGACCTTCGCCTAAATCTCCACAACCTTACAGCATGGAACTCTGCCGGAATCCCGATGAGTCGACAGAACCGTCCCCTCTGACTCACTCAGGCTGTGACCGAATCCCGGTACATGCTTTTGCGGATCGCGTTTTCCACGGGGGGCGCGATCAGGCAGACGGCTGCCATTTTGATGAAGTTGCCGGGGATAAAGGGGATCACACAGGCGGCCAGAGAGGCCTCGAGGTTCATGCCGGTGACAACCATAAACCAGGCGGTGCCAAGGATATAGAGGGCCAGGTTGCCGGCGATCATCCCCAGGACCATGAAAAAGATCCTGACCGGCATTTTTTCCCTGCTGCCGAATCTCTTGTAGATCAGACCGGTGAGCCAGGCCAGGGGGATATATCCGACGATGTAGCCCCCGGTCATACCCAGGACATTTCCCAGCCCCCCGGTCCAGCCGGCAAAAACAGGCAGTCCCACGGCGCCCAGCAGGACATAGATCAGCTGGCTGGCTGCCCCCAGAGTCCCGCCCAGCAGGACTCCGGCCAGCATGACCGCGAAGGTCGCCAGAGAGATGGGGACTCCGCCGGCCAGGGGGATGGACAGGGGAGCCAGAATGCAGGTGATCGCCGCGCAGGCTCCGCACAGGACAAGATTACTGGTTTCGGACAGAGAATTTTTGCTTTTCATCACAATTCCTTCTTTCAATATTTTATGCGTCCGGGCGGGCACCTACAAAGCATACACACATGGAAGGTAATTGTCAACCTGTGCGCAATCATAGGTTAACAATTAAAAAATCCAAAAGAAATAAAAAAAGTTGTTGAATATCTCCGGCGAATCTAGTATTATAGGTGAGTCGGCAAAACACGACAGAAAAACGCATGGGGGCGTAGCTCAGTTGGGAGAGCGCTACACTGGCAGTGTAGAGGTCATGGGTTCAAGTCCCACCGTCTCCACTCAGAGAGGTATTTGTACACAGAGTACGGATACCTCTTTTTTTCTTTACAGGAAATTCCGATTTCTAGTGGCGCAAAAATAACCGCATGTCAACCGAACATACGTTAGAGAATGGGGCTTTAGACATACGAAAAAGATGATG
>DGUF01000001.1 GCA_002394525.1 Lachnospiraceae bacterium UBA4317
CAGGGAAGCCTGTCCAATGTGGCCGGCGGGATCCTCCTGCTGCTCATGCATCCATTCCGGGTGGGACACTATATCATCTGTGACTACGGCGAGGGGACAGTCTCCATGATCGGACTTGTCTACACGACGATCACGACCAAGGACAACCGGATCCTGACCATCCCCAACAGCATGATCTCCAACTGCGCCGTCACCAACTGCGGAGAGAATCCCATCCGCAGGCTTGAGATCATCACCGGGATCAGCTACACCGCGGACATACGGCTGGCCAAGAAGATCCTGCAGCAGATCTGCGATGACAACCCCCTGGTCCTCCCGGAGCCGGAGGCCAGTATTTTTGTGGACAGCCTGGGGGACAGTTCCGTCAACATCGGGCTCTACTGCTATGTCCCGTCGGATTCCTTTTTGAAGGCCAAATGGGAGGTGACGGAGGCCATCAAGCTGCGCTTTGATGAGAACGGCATCGATATTCCCTTCCCGCAGGTCCACGTCCATATGGAGTAAATTTACAGTACCCCGTGCCCTCATTTCTGCCCTTCCATGTTCACGCCCTTCGAGGGGGCGTGTACAGTAACGCAGGAATGAAGGCACGGGGTACTGCTATAAGTGAAGTTGCGCCGTGGGCCCGGTCCATGCTATAATTTCCCTGTTCCGACCGATCAGGAATTGTGTATGACAGTACAGTACTTAATTGACAGTGAAAATGTCGGGGATTTCTGGATCCCCCTCCTTGAACTGCCTGCAGAAAAGACGGAGCTGATCGTTTTTTATACCAGAAACAGCCCGCATATGAGCTATGACAGTCTGATCAGGCTCAAGGAATCAGACAGAAAGGTGACCTTCATCAGGTGCTATGAAGGCACGAATGCTCTGGATTTCCAGCTCGTGTCCGATCTTGGATACCGCATCGGCAAGGACGAGGACGGGAGGTTTGTGATCGTCACAAATGATACCGGCTTCGACGCGGCGGTAAAATACTGGAGACGCAACAAAAAATCGGTCAAACGCATCACGGGAAAGGAATGCAAAAATCTCGAGCGCCGCTTCAGAGAGGATCTCTCGGAAGCATCGGGGCACAGGCATGACCAAGTCCCGGTCAGGGACCATGCGGATATGGATCCGGAGACCGGGGAGGCCCTTGAGACGGCAGCTGTGGAAGCTGCTCCCGCCCAGGACGATCAGGATCCCAGAACATCCAGACCCAGTCTCAGAGACGCGGAAGCGGCAGCCATGCCCGATCCGGAGGAGGATTACGCTGAGGCGGATCCGGCCGAAGAGGAGAGGGACCAGGCTGAGGAAGGGGATCTCTATGATGATCCGGAGACGGAAGAAGAGGACAGCCTGGAGGATCCGGAGGACTGGTCCGATGACGGTCCGGAGTCTTATGATCCCGGGGAAGAGGAGGCCTCTGAAGCAGACCAGGCACCTGTGCCGGGTCAGGGAGACGACGGTGAGCAGGAAGAGACGGATGGCGGCCTGAAAGAGCGGGAAGAGAATGAATTCTCTCAGATAGAATTTTCTCTGAAAGAACTCTCTCAGACAGAGCCCGCACTTGAGGCGGAGCAGGTCTCCGAGGAGAGCGAAGCTGCAGGATCCGCGCAGGAAGCTTTGGCGGAAAGCCCGGACCAAGAGGCAGCAGAAGAGCCGGAAGAGGCTGACAGCCAGGCGGCTCCCCTTGAGACTGCAGAGGATCTGTCCGGGGAAAGCAAAGCCGCTGAGCCCGCAGTGCCTGAGCAGGCAGCTGAAGCCGCTGAGCCCGCTGCAGCCCTTCAGGAAAAGACTGCAGAGGTTCCGGAGGCGGAAACCGTGAATGAGGCGGACGGCGGGGAACCGGACCAGGAAGCCGGCGACAAGCACCGGTCCAAATCCAGACGTTCCAGGTCCCGCAGGACCAGGTCAGGTTCCAAAAAGGCAGAGACAGCCGCCGACAGCGCGGAGAGCCCTGCCAGGGACACGGCGGACCCGCAGGCCGAAGAAGTCTCTGAGAAAAAAGGAGCGGAACCCGCAAGGGAAAAGACCGGCTCCCTCCAGGTGGAGGAAGTCCCGGGGGATGAGGAGATCGCCAGGATCGTCGCCTGCATCGGCGCTGACAATCTGGCAGAGCTCCACAACCAGCTCGCCACTTTCTACGGGGATCAGGGAAAGGAGATTTATCTCTCCATCAAGAACAATACCCGCAGCCTTCCCGTGCTCAAGCCTGATCTGGCGCAGAAGTTTTCCTACTACTGCGAGATCATTTTCGCCCGCAGCGACTATTCGGGCGAGTACCCTTCTGACATTTCTGAATACCTTCTGAATGTGAGAGAAAAACTCAACAATCTGAATTCCCTTCGCTATGCGCTTCAGAAGCACTATGGCAAGGAAAAGGGCCGCAGGTTCTACTTCCTGCTCAAGCCCTTCGCAAAGACAATGTATCAAATGTAAAGGATAAGTCGGTCGGAACGACGAAGAGAGGTCCGGAAGCTGCAGCTGGCAGCCTCCGGACCTCTCTTTATCTTTTCTTCTGTATCAGTTTCATGTCTTTTCTGTTTCTGATGACCGGTCTGACTTTCTGGTCCTGATCTTTTGATCCCGGTATTTTGATTCCGGTCTTTTAATCCTGATGCAGGATCCCCAGTGTGCGGAGGACCTGGACGGCCTCCTCGACAGGGGTGATCTCCAGATTTTCCTTGACCTCCTCGGGGACATCCCGCAGGTCATCCACATTGTCGGCAGGGATAAAGACCCGCTTGACACCGGCGCGCTGGGCAGCCAGGAGCTTTTCGGGGAGTCCTCCGATGGGATTGACGCCGCCCTGGAGGGAGACCTCGCCGGTCATGCCGATATTGGGAGGCACGGGGATCCCTGTGAGCAGGGAGGAGAGGGCGGTCGTGAGCGTGATGCCGGCGGAGGGGCCGTCTTTGGGGGTCGCGCCGTCCGGCACATGGATGTGGAGGTCGTTGTTTTCAAAGACCTCAGCCTTGTCCGGGAAGAGGGACTTGACCAGGGTCACGGCGATCCTGGCGGATTCCTTCATGACATCGCCCAGCTGGCCCGTGATCAGGATATCGCCCTTGCCCTTTGTGAAGAGGGTCTCGATATAGAGGATCTCACCGCCGGCTGCAGTCCAGGCAAGGCCCGTGACGATGCCGGGGCGGGCGCTCTCCTTGACCTTTTTGTGGTAGACCGGATGCATATCCAGGTAATCGCGAAGATTATCGGCGGTGACGGTCACCTTATCTCCCTTGCCGCGGACGATCTGGACCGCTGCGGCCCGGCAGAGGGTCTCGATCCTCTTGCGGAGGCCGCGGACGCCGCCCTCCTGGGTGTAATCCGAAATGATGGTCCGGATCATCTCATCGGAGAGCTCAATCTGGTCCGCCTCGATGCCGACGGTCTGCAGGGCCTTGGGCAGAAGGTGGCGCTTGGCGATCTGCAGCTTGTCTGTCGCCGTATAGCCCTGGAACTGGATGACCTCCATGCGGTTGAGCAGGGGCTCCGGAATGGTCTCCAGGGTATTGGCCGTGCAGATAAAGAGGACGTTGGACAAATCGTAGGGCGCGTTCATGTAATGGTCAGTGAAGGTGTTGTTCTGCTCGGGGTCCAGGACCTCCAGCAGGGCGCTGGCGGGGTCTCCGTTGTAGGAGACGGACAGCTTGTCGATCTCATCCAGGACCATGACCGGGTTGGAGACGCCGCTCTTCTGGATTCCGTCCATGATCCTGCCGGGCATGGCGCCGATATAGGTCCTGCGGTGGCCGCGGATATCGGCCTCGTCGCGGACGCCGCCCAGGCTGACGCGGGAATACTTGCGGTGCAGGGCTTTTGCAATGCTCTGGCCGATGCTGGTCTTGCCCGTTCCGGGGGCGCCGACAAAGCAGAGGATGGAGCCCGACTGCTGCTTTTTGAGGTTCATCACGGCGATCTGCTGGATGATGCGCTCCTTGACCTTTTTCAGGCCGAAGTGGTCCTCCTCCAGAACGGCCTCGGCCTCGTCGAGGTCGATCTCCTGGGCGTCCTCGTTCTTCCAGGAAAGGCCGGTGATGAAGTCCAGATAATCGTAGAGCATACCGGATTCCGGACTGTTCTGGCCCTCCTGCTTGTAGCGGTTGAGGACCTTTTCCGCCTCCTTGCGGGCGGTCTCGTTCATGCCGGATTCCTCGATCTTGACCTGGAAGCGGCGGACATCCGTGATATTCTCGGGATGCATCTCGTCGAGCTCTTTCTGGAGATACTCGATCTGCTTTTTGATGGCCTGCTCGCGGTAGACCTTCTGGTAGCCCTCCTCCTGGGCGTTCCGGGCCTCATTGTTGACATGGAACTGTTCCAGGTTCTCATAGAGGATCTTTTCCATGGCCTCGCTCCGGGCCTTTTTGGAATCCTCGGCCAGGAGGGCGTAGCGCTCCTCATTGCTGATGCCAAGCCAGGGGGACATGATGGCAGCGATCTCGCCGATGGTGGTCCACTGCTCGGCATAGGCCCGGGTCAGGGCCCCCCACTGGAACTGGGAGGTGTACTCGATCACGACCTTCTTGAGCTTTTCGAGGCGCTCTGCCTCGTAGGCGGGATCCAGGTCCTCCTCATCGGGCTTGCGGGATACGGAGAGCTCGATGGTGTGGTCGCTGTAGACCGTGATCTCATCGAACTGGACCCTGCCGTGCGTGCGGATGACCAGATAACCGCCGGCATTGACCTCGGTGATGACACCGGAGACACCGATCGGATAGAAGCTGTCCTTCTCCAGGTCCTCGCGGCTGTCATTCTCGTGAAGCATCATGAGGATGACCTTCTCGCCCTCGAAGGGAGCGCGGCCGGTCATCTTCTTATAGGCGTCGATCGCGAAAAAGATATTGGAGTCCGGAACGACGATCACATTATATACAGGTACAACTGTCATATATCTTCTCCTTATTTAGACTGAAATTACGGGAGCGTGAATCCTTGGGAAACGACTGTTGGCACTCGACATCGGAGAGTGCTAACAATGCGTTTTGGTAATCATAATACCGCATGGATGTATTGTCAAGAATAATTTCATTGCGTGCAATATATATTCGAGGTTGCGCAGGTTTTTTTTCAATGTTATACTGCGGGATTGAGATTAGTGTAAAAAATCCCCGGATTTGTTTTTTTTGTGGCCGGGGCCTTTGTATATCACAGAATTTTCAGGACAGAAGAAGAGGTGGATTGTTCATGATACAAAAAAGAGAAGACGTCAGAAATATTGCCATCATCGCCCATGTCGACCACGGCAAGACGACCCTGGTCGACGGTCTGCTGAAGCAGAGCGGTGTGTTTCGTGAAAACCAGGCGGTCCAGGAGAGGGTCATGGATTCCAATGACCTCGAGAGGGAGCGCGGGATCACGATCCTGAGCAAAAATACAGCCGTCAATTACAAGGGGATCAAGATCAATATCGTCGATACTCCCGGCCATGCGGATTTCGGCGGGGAAGTGGAGCGTGTCCTCAAGATGGTCAACGGAGTCGTCCTGGTCGTGGATGCCTTCGAGGGCCCCATGCCCCAGACCCGTTTCGTCCTCTCCAAGGCCATGGCCCTGGACCTTCCCGTGATCGTCTGCATCAACAAGATCGACCGGCCCGGCGCCAGGCCGACCCAGGTCATCGACGAGGTTCTGGAGCTTCTGATGGACCTGGGGGCCAGCGATGAGCAGATTGACTGTCCCTTTGTCTTTGCCTCGGCCAAATCCGGTATCGCCACCCTGGATCTGGGGAGCCCGGGCGCCAGCATGAAGCCCCTCTTTGAGACCATCATCGACTATATCCCCGCCCCGGAGGGCGACCCCGAGGCCGGCACCCAGATGCTGATCTCCACCATCGACTACAACGAATATGTCGGCAGGATCGGCGTCGGCAAGGTGGACAACGGGACCATCCGGTCCGGCCAGGAGTGCGTCATCGTCAACCACCATAATCCTGAGGTCCACAGGAAGGTCAAGGTCAGCAAGCTCTATGAGTTCGAGGGCCTGCGCCGCGTCGAGGTCCAGGAGGCGAAGATCGGGTCGATCGTGGCCATCTCCGGCATCGATGACCTCCACATCGGAGACACCCTCTGCGCGCCGGAGAATCCCTCCGCCATCCCCTTCCAGAAGATCTCCGAGCCCACCATCGCCATGACCTTCAACGTCAATGATTCCCCTCTGGCGGGCAAGGACGGCAAATATGTGACCAGCCGCCACCTCCGCGACAGGCTCTACCGGGAACTCAACACCGACGTCTCCCTCCGGGTCGAGGACACGGATACGACCGAGTCCTTCAAGGTCTCCGGACGCGGAGAGCTGCACCTGTCCGTCCTGATCGAGACCATGCGCCGCGAGGGCTATGAGTTTTCGGTCAGCAAGGCCGAGGTCATCTATAAATATGATGAAAACGGCAAGCGACTGGAGCCCATCGAGGAGTGCATCATCGATGTCCCCGAGGAGTTCGCCGGCAATGTCATCCAGAAGCTGGGCGAGCGCAAGGGCGAGCTGGTCAATATGACAGCCATCCAGGGCAATTACACCCGCCTGACCTTCATGATCCCCTCCAGGGGCCTGATCGGCTACCGCGGCGACTTCATGACGGATACCAAGGGCAACGGGATCATGAATACCATTTTCCACAGCTACGCGCCCTACAAGGGGGACATCTCCTACCGCAAGACCGGGTCCCTGATCGCGTTTGAGTCCGGCACGGCAGTGGCCTACGGCCTCTTCGGGGCACAGGACCGCGGCCAGATGTTCATCGGACCCGGCGAGGAGGTCTACACGGGCATGATCGTGGGCCAGTCCAGCAAGGCCGTCGATATCGATGTCAATGTCTGCAAGACCAAGCACCTGACCAACAC
>DGUF01000221.1:0-9608 GCA_002394525.1 Lachnospiraceae bacterium UBA4317
CGCTGGAGCCCTGCCAGATGTGCGCGGGGGCCATCATCCAGTCCCGGATCGACCGGGTCGTGATCGGTACGACCAGCCCCAAGTCGGGCTGCGGCGGGACCCTGCTCAACATCCTGCAGAACCCCGATTTCAACCACCAGGCCGATGTCCTCTACGGCGTCCTGCGGGAGGAGTGCACAGAGATCCTGCAGCGCTTTTTTAAGGACCTGCGGCGGCGCAACAAGGAACGCAAAAAGATGCTGCGCTTGCAGCAGGCACAGATATCGGAACACCCGGTGCAGATACAGCAGGCACAGATATCGGAACACCCGGTGCAGATACAGCAGGCACAATTGTCATCGCAACAGCCGGCGCCCCATGAACAGGAGGTGATCCGCCAATGAAAAAAATGATAGAACGACTTGCCGTGCTTCTGCTCACCCTGCTTCTGACAGTTGTTTTTCCCCTGCAACCGGTCTATGCGGCCGACGGAAACAGCGTTTCCCAGGAGGCCGTAAGCGGAAACTTCCGGAATGTCCAGGCCGGAGCGATCGGCAAAAACAATCTGTTCCGCAGCCAGCACCCCGCGAACGGCAGCAAACGGTCCTATTACGCCAACGAACTTGCGGAGCTGAAGCAAATCCAGACCGTGCTGAATCTGTCTGATTCAGAGAAGGTCCTCAAGAATCATTTCAAAGAGGCGAAGATCGACTCTTCCTATTATTATAAGACTCTGTATGACAGGGGAAGTGTCTACACGGCAAACCTGAATCCGGAACATGTCAATTCCGCCTATCGGAAAAAACTCGTCGGCAGCCTGAAATATATGGCCCGGACCAAAGGTCCCTATCTGATCCACTGCGAGATCGGCCGGGAACGCACCGGGTTTGCGATCCTGCTGCTGGAATGTCTGATGGGAGCCCCCTACGACTATATGCTGGACGATTATGCACAGTCCTATGTGAATGTAAACAGACAGGACGCCGCCAAAGCCAGGCAGACAGCGGTCAGCTGCCTCAACGCGGAATTCCGCTATATGACCGGCATTAAGAAAAAGACCGACTGGTCCAAAGCGAGCCTGATCACCTATGCAACAAGATACCTGATCAAGGGCGGTATGACTACAGAGGAGGTCGCCGCTCTGAAAAAAAAGCTGGCTGTCTCCTACCCTGAGCATGGCATCGGCAGCAAGCTGGTGTGCAGTCCCGGCGAGTAAGCGCGGAAGTCCTTGACATTCCTTTCTCTTTTGACTATAGTAATCAAAGTGTCTCGGATGTGAGAGGACGACTCCGGCAACAGAGCCTGAACCATGCCGGCCGGACACGTCCATATCCGCACATTGGAATATATTATTGAACTGAATAGAAATACATCCCTGCCCGGGGATGGAGTTTTGAAAGCTGCCTGCCGGCACGTATGGGTTCGGGTCTCGCGCAATGGAAACCTGTGAACCGTGTCAGGATGGGAACATAGCAGCACTAAGCGGGACCTTTCATGTGCCGCGAGGGTGCCTGGCCCTGCGGCCGGCCGGCAGCTTTGAGAACTCCATCTCAAGGGCAGTTTTTTTGTCTCAGAAATAATGATTTCAGGAATATCTAAAGGAAGCGGTGGCGGACACCGCAATATGGCGCCGCTCCCGATTGCAGCTTGTACGCGGCTCAAACATGGACAGAAAGTAAGTATGAAAAAACCCTTTGAAGAACTCTATCAATCTCTCTCGGACTGCACCCTCTGCCCCCGGAACTGCCATGTCGACCGGCTGGGAGGAAAACGGGGCTTCTGCGGGGAGGCCGGAGTCCTGCGGGCCGCCCGGGCGGCCCTCTATTATACGGAGGAGCCGGTCATCTCCGGCAAAAACGGGAGCGGGACCGTCTTTTTTTCGGGCTGTGACCTGGGATGCATCTACTGCCAGAACCGCCAGATCTCCCGGCCCGGCACAATTGGGAGTGTTTTTGCTGAATCCCGCGGGACAGATGCGCAGCAGGCGGCACAAATGCGGGACTCTGCCAACGGCAATATACGTCCTGCTGGATCCCCGGCTGCCACAGACGACAATGGTCAGGCCGGATCAGCGGCAGAAATCCGGATTTCCGAGCTCTCTCCGGAGCGCCTGGCGGAGATCTTTTTTGAGCTGGAGGCCCAGGGGGCCCACAACATCAACCTGGTGACGCCTGAGCACTTCGTCCCTCTCCTGATCCCGGCGCTGGACCAGGCTAAAAAAGGAGGGCTCTCCATCCCGGTCGTCTACAACACCGGCAGCTATGAAAAGGTCGAGGCGGTCCGGGCCCTGGAAGGCCTGGTGGACGTCTGGATGCCGGACCTCAAGTATGTCTCTCCCACTCTCTCCGCCCTCCACACCGGGGCAGCTGACTATTTTCAGTATGCCTCCGCCGCGATCGCGGAGATGGTCAGGCAGTGTCCCGACCCGGTCTTTTCCGACGGGAGCCATACCATCGACTGCCCGGACGACGCCGATGACCCCCTGCTGGTACGTGGCGTCCTGGTCCGCCACCTCTGCCTTCCCGGCTGCGGGGAGGACTCCAGAGCTGTCCTCCGCTATCTGCATGAGACCTACGGAGACCATATTTTTATCTCTATCATGAACCAGTACACCCCCATGCCCCAGGTCCTGGCCAGGAGGCTGGAAGGATCGGGACAGACAGGCCTGTCCGGCCTCTGCCGGCGGCTCTCCGGGGAGGAATACGACTCCCTGGTGGACTATGCCATTGAGATCGGGATCGAAAACGGATTTATCCAGGAGAGCGGAACGGTCTCACCCTCCTATATCCCTCGTTTTGACGGGACGGGGATCTGACTCACTTCGGCCTCAAAGTATTTTATACAGCCTGAAACCGATGTTCATCAGCCAGAGCCGGGCTTTATCAGGCAATAGAAAAACCACCCCGCAGGGTGGTTTTTCTCAATATTCGTGGAATGAGTCAAAAGAACCGTACCCAGTGACTCATTTTTTCTCGTGGTAGGTCTGTTCGGTGTTGACGTTCCAGATGTTGGAGCGGTCGGGGTTGCCGGTCCGGATATTTTTGACGGCCTCGAAGGAGGTCATCATGGAGTGGTCGAGGTTGTTGTAGCGGTGCTGGCCGTTGCGGCCGACGCAGTAGAGATTGGGGATCTTGTCCAGGTAGCGGCGGAGGCGCCCGATCTCGCTGTAGGTGTCAAAGTAGGCGGGGTAGGCCTTTTTGACGCGTTCGACGTGGGAGTCGAGGACTTCGTCGGCGGATTCGATCATGCCGATTTTGACCATCTCGGAGATGCCCATTTTGGCGAAGTCGTCATCGGTCATGGACCACATGTCATCGCCTTCGTTGCAGAAGTATTCGAGGCCGACCCAGACGGTGTGCTCGACATCTGCGACCATGTAGGGGGACCAGTTGTTGAAGATCTGGAAGCGCCCCATTTTGACGCCGCGGTCGTGGACGTAGACCCAGTCGTCGGGGACGATGTTGCCGATGGTGGGGATGCGGGTCTTGTTTTTGAGCTTGAGTCGGGGGACCAGGACGCCGACGGTCATGTAGTCGCGGTAGGGGAGGCCGGCCGCGATCTCGCGGGCCTTTTCGGGGACGTTGTTCATGCCGCCGATGAGGTCCTTGATGGGCATGGAGGAGATGAAGATGTCTCCGGTCTCCTCGAAGGTCTGCCCGTCTTTTTCATAAGTGACGCCGGTCAGGACTCGGTCTTTGCCCTTGTGGATCTTTGTCACGCAGGCGCCGAGCTCGATGCGGCCGCCCTTTTTGCGGATCTCGTCGGCCGTGATCTCCCAGAGCTGGCCGGGGCCGTATTTGGGATAGCTGAATTCCTCGATGAGGGAGGTCTCTACCTCGCCGCCCTTTTTGCCCTTGATATGGACGGCCTTGCCGGCGGCGTCCTTGAGGACGGCCAGGATGGACAGGCCCTTGACGCGCTGGGCGCCCCAGTCGGCGGACATCTGCGAGGGGTGGCGGCCCCAGAGGTTCTCCGTGTAGTTTTCAAAGAACATGGAGTAGAGCTTTTTGCCGAAGCGGTTGATATAGAAGTCCTCGAGGGAGGTCTCTTTGCGCTTGTGGACCATGCTGCCCAGGTAGCTGAAGCCGGCCTGCATGGTGGCCGCGAGCCCCATGTTGGTGAATGTCTCGGGCTTGAGGGAGATGGGGTAGTCGAAAAACCGGTTGTTGAAAAAGATGCGGGAGATGCGGTTTCTGCGCAGCATGACCCGGTCTTCTTTTTCGGGATCGGGGCCGCCCTCCTCCAGGGAGCACTCGCGGAAGAGGACCTTGTCATCGTAGGCCGGTGCGCCCTGGACGGGCAGCATCTCGTTCCACCAGGCGTTGACCTCCGGCATCTTGGAAAAGAAGCGGTGGCCGCCCATGTCCATGCGGTTGCCCTTGTAGTTGACAGTCTTGGCGATGCCGCCGACCTGGCTGCCCTCTTCAAAGATGACGACTTCATATTCACCGGGGGTTCTGAGCAGTTCATAGGCGGCAGTCAGGCCCGCGGGGCCTCCGCCGATGATGATGACTTTTTTCATAAATAATCCCTTTCGAAGGTGTTTGCGCGTCTTTTTTTACAGCGCCTGAGTCCGAGATTTTCCTGCAGCTCTGCTGCTCTTTGTTTTCATTGAAATATGTCAGTGATTCCGGGGCCGGCATGCTGCCGGTCACGGGGCTGTCCCCGCAGCATGTCCCTGCTTTCGTGTGACACAGTGCCTGTCCCTCTGTCACAGCCCGCGCTCCGTCAGCTGGGGCTGATCAGGTATTTGATCCTGTAGAAGAGGGCGGGGTTGAAAGTGCGGACAGAGATGGCCTGGCCGTCACTGAAGACGCTGAGGTAGTTGACGGCGACGCAGAGAACGGTCAGGACCAGGATGGCCTTGAGGTAGGCGTAGTAGCCGTGGCGGTCGGTGGTCTCCAGGATGGTCAGGATGGCCAGGATGGCGGCCAGCATGAGGAGCCATCCGTAGTCGATCATGTAGCGCTGGGAGATGCCGCCGATCTGGACGTCGAGCTCGATGAGGACGGCGGCCAGGCCGAAGGAGAAGGCCGCGAGGCCGAACACCTTCTGGGACATCATCTTTTTCCGGATGCGGAAGATCCAGAAGCAGAAGAGGGCCAGCATGTTGAGGGCAAAGAACCCGCCGATCATCTTGTCGATAAACATGTAGCCCTGGTAGTCGGTGCTGACCTCGATCCCCGTGATGAAGGGGAACTGGGGCTCTATGTGCATAGGCTGGAAGAGCTCCTGGAAGAGGGCCGGGATGTTTTTCGCGATGGAAAAAGTCTTTTTGGTCAGGTCCGAGACGGTCAGGTTGTAGTCCGCGCCAAAATCAAAAGGGCTTCCGAAGCGGGAGCTGTTGAGCTGCATCTGCAACAGGCCTACGGGGATAAAGGGAAGGATCACAGCCGCAGTGTTGAGCAGGCTGTCCTTTTTCGGGTAGAAGAATTTCTTTTCCCTTATCTGGTCCCAGAAGATCGGGAATGCCAGGACAGCGGTCAGGATCATGGTCGGTCTGCAGCCCAGGGTCAGGGCGATGCAGAGGGAGCCGATGACCATGCGGAGGCGGTGGGGATTTCCCTTGCGGTCAAAGCCCCGCAGCCAGAGGGAAAGTCCCGCCACGGTAAAGACCAGTCCGTAAATAAAGGGCACGCTGTAGACGACCGGGAAGGTGACCAGGTAGATGACACCGGCGGCCGGCACGAAGGCCTCGGCCAGGAGCAGATAGACTCCCAGGCTGGTCCTGCGGAAATATTTGCGGATGATCACATAAATAAAATAGAAGGAAAGGATCCATAAAAGGACAGCCATGGTCTGCACGGCCTTCCAGGTCGGCAGGGCCTGTCCGGTTATGAGCCTGTGAGGCACAAAGGAGATCAGGGCCGGCACGATCCCGAAATAGACGTAGTAGCGCCCGTTGTAGTAGGCCGCGTCCCAGAGGACCTTTTCGCTGTACTGGTGGGCCATGGCGTCCCTCTGCAGGCGGTCGTAGGGGTTGCGCAGCCGGGTCAGATAGCGGGGAGGGCGGATGTCCAGCCAGGTGTGGCCCTTGAGCAGGGCCTCGGCATAGAGCTCATATTCCTTTTCCTGGTAATCCCGCTCGTCGCGCTGCTCCCGCCAGACAGCCGGGTCCGCCGCCTTCGTGGCGGCGCAGGTGGCAATGATATTGACCGCCACGATGGCCACGACCAGGAGCCGCTGCCTGCCCTCCTTCAGGTCCAGGCGGGTCGTGTAGATCCAGGACCGGGGGCCGAAGACGACCAGCAGCATTCCGGCCAGCCACAGCAGAAGGACCCTGCCCAGATGAAAGAAGAGGGGCTCTTTCACATTCAGGCGGATCTGGCGGATGTGGAACTCCTTGCCCTCCTCCGTCTCCAGATAGATCCTCATATTCCGGGTGATCCCCTTGAAATGCAGCCGGACATAGCGGCTCTCGGGGACTCCGCTGACGACCATTCGGTCGTGGAGTCTCCTGAGCTCGGCATTGGCGCTGTCTGTATACCGGATGGAATAAAAGACCTCCGGCGTGTCGGGATCCACGATATTCAGATAGAGGTTTTCCACCTCCGCGTTGATATCTCTGAGATTGAGGTAGGCCTTCTCGGGGTCGGTGACCAGAAAGGTCCCGTATTCGGTCTGCTCAAGTCCGCTTCCCAGGGTGACCGTGAACGTTCCCTGCCCCCTGTCCCCGGAGCCGCCTTCGGGATCGCCCTGATCCTCAGAGGATTCCCCGGCGTTTTTCCCCGAGGCGCTGCCGATCACTTTCATGGTCAGCTCCCCTCCGCGGGGCGTGTGCCAGTGGTCGTGATTGAAAAAGAACAGCTCCAGCAGGAGGCAGACCACCAGGACGATGGCCGCCCAGATCCCGTAGCCTTTCAGCATGCCCATGACCGTGCCCGCCTTTTTCTGGACCTGGGCGTTGCGGACCGGTCCGCTCCCGGCAGTCCCGGCCCAGCCGGTCCGGGCATCCCCGTCCAGATCGCGGCCGGCCTCTTCCGGGCCTTCCCAGCCCCGGCCCTCGCCGCCACCTGCTTCGGGGCCGGTCATTCCATCCATAAACGGACCCTTCCCCGCCGGTCTGCGCTCGCCGCCACCTGCCTCCTGGCCGGTCATTCCTTGTCCCATTCCGGCACCGGCATCCGAAAAAGAGACGCCTCCCTCCCGGTCCGGCTGCCCTTCCTCCGGCAGGTTTTCAAAGGGATCCTCTGCCGGCTCCCGGAAAAAGGAGCTTCCATCTATTTCGGGCATGCCATCAGGGCGGTCTCCCGTTTTCCCGGAGCCGCCTTTTTTTCTTCTATCATATATATTTTTCAAATCAGGCATTCTGAAATTCATAAATCTTCTCAATGAAAAATTTGCAGACCAAAGGCTTTGCGGCAAATCTGTCCCCGGCGTCCATCCCGGGCCGGACACTTCTCCCGCGCAAGTGCAGTACAGAATATTATAACATGTTTTCCGCCATTCTTCATCAAATACTGCAAAGTCCGGAATCTGTCGGGAATCAGTCGGGGACCAGGATTGAAATCTGTCGGGGGACCAGGGCCGGAATCTGTCGGGACCAGGATTGAAATCTGTCGGGAAGCGGGCCTGCAAAAGATACAGGCGGCGGTGCCGGAGATCTTTAAATCCTCCCGCACTGCCGCCTCAGCCTGCGTGATTCGTGACAAAAAGCTTTCGATGCGGGCCGTTCAGGCAGTTTTCGTATCTCACTGTCTGAAACGGCGCCGGTTAGTCTGCGTCACATTTTTCTGTTTATGTTTTCTTTTTTGTCTTTATTCTCTTTACCGTCAAGGTCATTGTCCGGGCCCCGGTCCTGTCCTGCCTGGTCCGGCAGGTCTGTCCGGGCGGGCTGCTGTCCGCCCGCTACGTTCTGCATTCCCTGCGCCTGCTGTGCGCCGGGTACCCCTGGCATTCCAGCCGCCTGCGGCATGCCCGCCGCGCCCGGCATTCCCTGCGCCTGCTGCATCCGGGCCAGCTTTTCAGCCCGCTTTTCGGCGCGGCGCCGGTGGCCGCGGCGGACCAGCTTCACGATCAGGAAGATGACGGCGGCCAGCATGATCAGGAAGGGGAAGGACTCCACGACAGCGAGGATCAGATCCTTCCAGAATTCGACAAAGCCGGAAATGGCCCTGTCGAAGGCCCTCTTCAGGCGCTCCCCGTAGGTGACCTCCACGACCTTTTCAGAATATTCAAAGACCTCCTGGAGGTTGATGTAGATGGTCGAAAAATTCACGTCCCGGTCCATGCCGGTCAGCTGGGTCTTCTCATCGTTGAGCTCCCGCTCCACCTCGGTCAGGCGCTGCTCCACGGCGATCATATCCTCGATGGTCTCCGCCTTGTCCATCATTTCCAGCAGGCGCTTCTGCTCGATCTCGAGGGCCTTTCTGGAGGCGTCATGGGTCGCGTATTCCACGCTGATGTTGCGGGCGCTGACGGAAGTGTTGGTCACCTGCCCGTCCTTCTCCAGGTCCTTCATAAAGGCGTCGAATTTTTCGGCCGGGATCCGGGCGGTCAGGCTCAGGTTTCTGCGGGTCCTGTTGGCGGCCGCCCCGGTCCTGTCCTTGTAGTACCAGTAGGGATCCTCGTTATAGGTGTCCTCATTTTCAATGAAGCCGCCATATTTATTGATCTTGTCGTGAATGCTCTTGGAGGACTTGTCGTACTCCAGGGTCTGGAGGGAGACATTTCCCGTATAGATGATCTTGCGGTTGGAGGACTCCAGGTCCGCCGCCTCCGTCCCGTCTCCCGAGCCGCCCCGGTCTCCGTCTCCGGAGCCGGTCACGGCGCTGTTTTCAGCGCTCATGGATGCCAGCGGAGCTTCCATGCCTTCATCCAGGTCATAGGCGGCCTCCCCTGCCTCGATGCTCTCCTCCGCTGCGTAGTCATAGGAGGAGCCGGCCGCCTTGTAGGAGGGCTGCTCCATGTAGGCCGCCTCCCCGTCCGCGCTGCTCTTCGCCGTCCCGCCGCAGGCACTCAGCAAAAAAACCAGTGCCAGGGCACAGGCAGCAGCCCGTTTCCAGTATCTGAAAACCCGCTTTCTCTCTTCTTTCTTCATACCTTCCTCCTCCATCATGGCGATTTTTGCCGAAATTTCTGACATACGGACACCGGCGGTTTTTTTGCCGGAATTTCTGTTACAGCCTCTCTTACAGGCTTTTTTAAAGCCTCCGTTATAGAAACAGTCGTATTTGGGGGACCGATGTTACCCTGACGCCGCAGAAACACAGTCTTTTCACATTCCCCGGGCGAATGACTTTTGCCGGCCGGATCCGGAATCAGGGAGCATCCTGCAGAGACATCTGATCCGCCGGACCGGAAACCGCATCACAGAAGCAGCAGCCCACCGGACCGGAAACCGCGCCCCGGGAAAAAGAATCGGGCAGGCGTGTATCTACCCGCCTGCCCGTTCTGTTTTTTCTTCAATCTCCATCATTATCACGGGTATCGATCCCGGATACAGTGGATACTGCGGCAACAACTCCCATCAGGACCGCGATCAGGGCCATGATGCAGATCGATGCGACGCCTACAACTACTCCAATATCCATCTTTGCCTCCTTCACATCAGCAACAGAGATTCATTTCATGGATTTTATTTTCCCATAAATGCGGCAAAAAAACAACTGCCTCACCGAATTTCAGGC
>DGUF01000221.1:9763-10361 GCA_002394525.1 Lachnospiraceae bacterium UBA4317
GCTGTCCCCTCCGGAAGAAAAGGTAAGCGCGGGGAGCACTTTCGTGTGACAAAGTGCCTGTCCCTCTGTCACGCCCTCTGTCACATGAGGGCCGCCTGGTTTTTAGCTTCGTGCATGTGCTCCATGGCGAGTTCGTCCTCGATGGAGACGGAGCAGGCGCCCTTGACGAAGTACTGGCGGTACCAGACCAGGAAGGTGTAGGCGGTCCAGATCTGTCTGCTGTAGTCCTCTCTGCCGGCGCGGTGGGTGTCCAGGAGCTTCATGAGCTCTTTGGTGTGGAAGAAGCGGGCCGCCTCCTTGCTGCAGAAGGCATCTTTTACAATATTGTAGTACTTGTCCTGGCGCAGCCAGATCCGGATGGGCACGGGGAAGCCGAGCTTCTTTTTCTCCGCGGCCGCGGCGGGGATGCAGCGGCGGGCCGCCTCGCGGAAGGCGGTCTTGGTGTTGGTGTCGCTGATCTTCTCACTCAGGGGCAGGTCCCTGGCCGCCATGTAGACGCCGCGGTCCAGGAAGGGGACGCGGCTCTCCAGGCCGTGGGCCATGCTCATCTTGTCGGCCTTGAGCAGGATGTCGCCCTGCAGCCAGAAGTTGAGGTCGA
>DGUF01000010.1 GCA_002394525.1 Lachnospiraceae bacterium UBA4317
CACGCCCTTCGAGGGGGCGTGTACATGTAACTTATTTTCCATATCCACATACCCGAAAAAGGAGGTATCTAAAATGATCAATCGGGAATACCTTGCCATGCTTGAGAACAAATCGGTGATCCGTGAGCTGTCGGAGTACGCGACCGCGCGCGGAAAAGAGATCGGGTATGACAATGTCTTTGATTTCAGCCTGGGCAATCCGTCTGTGCCTGCGCCGGACAGCTACAGGGATGTGTCCGTCAGGCTCCTGCAGGAGGAGGAACCCCTGACCCTGCACGGCTACAATCCGACCATGGGAGACCCCAGAGTCAAGGAGAAGGTCGCCCGGTCCCTCAACAGGCGTTTCGGCATGGCCTATGAGGCCGGCCACATCTTCCCGACCTCCGGCGCGGCGGGCGCCATCGCCCATGCCCTCCGCTGTGTGGTCGAGCCCGGCGAGGAGGTCATGGTCTTCGCCCCCTATTTCTCCGAGTACGATCCCTATATCAAGGGGACCGGGGCCGAGCTCCGCATGGTGCCCATCAAGGAGGACGATTTCCAGATCAACTTCGACGCCGCCGAGGCAGTCTTCAGTGAAAAGACGGCGGCAGTCCTGATCAATACCCCCAACAACCCCTCGGGCGCTGTCTACACAGAGGAGACCCTGGAGCGCCTGGCTCAGGTGCTGACGCAGAAGTCCGCCCAGTACGGGCACACGATCTTCCTGATCTCCGACGAGCCCTACCGCGAGATCGTCTTTGACGGAAAGAAGCAGGCCTATCCCGCGAAATTCTATCCGCACACACTGACCTGCTACTCCTTCTCCAAGTCCCTCTCCATTCCCGGCGAGCGTGTCGGCTATGTGGCGGTCAACCCGGACTGCGAGCAGGCGGACAAGATGGTCGCCATGATGGGCCAGATCTCCCGCGGACTGGGCCACAACTGCCCCTCCTCCCTTCCCATGCTGGCGGCAGCGGAGTGCCTGGAGGAAACCTCGGATCTGTCTGTCTACGAGACCAACATGAACCTGCTCTATGACACCTTCAAGGAGCTGGGCTTCACGGTCCCCCGTCCGGGCGGCACCTTCTACATCATGCCCAAGGCCCTGGAGGATGACGCGGTCGCCTTCTGCAAAAAGGCCCTCAAGTACGACCTGGTCTTCGTGCCCGGAGACGGCTTCCACGCGCCCGGCTTCTTCCGCGTGGCCTACTGCGTGGACACGGACAAGGTCAGACGGTCCCTGGCCGCTATCCGCCGCTTCGTGGAGACCGAGTATCCGGACAGGTGACCGGAGAAACTGACGAACCGGGAGACAGGTACGGCACTTTGGCGTGACCCGGCGCCTGTCTCCGTCACATCATATAGCACACGACCTGTAAAAGGAGTGGATTGAATGACTGAACTGTTAAAAGCCGCATTGTACGGCCTTGTCGAAGGAATCACGGAATGGCTGCCGGTCAGCAGCACCGGCCATATGATCCTGCTGGGAGAATTTGTGAAGCTCCGCGTCTCCGACCTGTTCTGGCAGGTCTTTCTGGTCGTGATCCAGCTGGGCGCGATCCTGGCGGTCGTGCTCCTGTACTGGAACACAATCTGGCCCTTTAAGCGCAGCACGGAGACCGGAAAAATCACGGTGGACAAAGATACGATCTCCCTCTGGTGCAAGGCGGTCGCCGCCTGCCTGCCCGCCGCTGTGGTGGGGATCCTGGCGGATGACTGGCTGGACGCCCATTTTTACAACTGGATGGTCGTTTCGATCATGCTGATCCTGGTCGGCGTCGCCTTTCTGGTGATCGAGAAGCGGAACGCGGGCAGAAAGCCCGTCACCAGAAGGCTGCGGGACCTGACCTACCGCGAGGCTCTCATCATCGGCCTCTTTCAGCTGATCGCCGCCATCTTTCCCGGGACCTCCAGGTCCGGGGCGACGATCCTGGGCGGGATCATGATCGGCGTCTCCCGCACAGTGGCGGCTCAGTTTACCTTTATCCTGGCCATCCCCGTGATGTTCGGGGCCAGCCTGCTCAAGATCGTCAAATACGGCCTGTATTTTTCGGCCATGGAATATGCCATCCTGGCAGTCGGCATGGCCGTCGCCTTTGTCGTATCCGTGCTGGTGATCCGGTTTCTGATGGGCTATATCCGCAGACATGACTTCCGGGTCTTTGGCTGGTACAGGATCATTCTGGGAGCGGTCGTGATCCTTTATTTCGTGTTCGTGAGAAGATGACGGGATCCTGCCGCTCAGGAGGTCCGGTAATTCTCTGCCGGCCGGATCCTGGCGCACAGGAGCTTCTGGAAATCTTTGCCGGCAGCGCTGAAGACCTGATTTACAGCGGATTCCGGCAGTGCATCCGGGATTACAATAGAAGGGCTTCGGGGCTTATAAAAGTAATAAACAGGTGGTTCCCGCCGCACTGTTTTATGTTACAATAGAAAACGATGGCGCACAGCAAGAACAGCTGCTGCATGGCGTGCCCCTGAAATCAGCGCGCATTAGTTCTTAATCCCGCCGGGCAGGGAATACGGCGGAAAAGCGGCCAACAGGAGGATGAAAATGGCTAACAACAAGAGAAAGAGAAATAACAACCAGAAGCCGGAAGAGGCCAAGACCCAGAGGATCGTCGAGGACGAATACGATGAGGTCGAGGAGACCGTCAGGGAGCCCCGCAAGGCTGCAGCGCCTCTGTCTGAGAGGGATAAGCAGCGCAAAGAGAACAGGCAGAATGCCATGCTCCTTCTCGGCGTGATCGCAGTCCTGGCTGTTGTCGGCCTTGTGATCTGGCTCCGGTCCGGATCCGGTGATGGCGAGACGACCGCTGCAGCTGGAGCGACCGGAGCCGCTGCTGTGGAAGCTGCTCCCGCGGAAGAGGGCGCTACGGCAGTCGAGGCTGAGACCCTGGCCGCTGCAGACGAAGAGGCCGAGGCAGTCGAAGGCGAAGAGACCGAGGCAGTTGAAGGCGAAGAGGCTGAGGCAGTTGAAGGCGCAGAGGCTGAGGCAGTCGAAGGCGAAGAGGCTGAGGCAGTCGAGGGCGCAGAGGCTGAGACCATCGAAGCCGGTGAAGGCGAGGAGATCGAAGCACTTGAGCCTGTTGAGGCAGAGGCAGTCGAAGGCGCAGAGGCAGAGGCTGTTGAAGGCACAGAGGCCGAGGCTGTTGAAGGCACAGAGGCCGAGGCAGTCGAGGGCGCAGAGGCTGAAGCCGCTCCCGCTCAGGCAGGCGCTGTCACTTCCACGACCGTTATGAATGCCGGTGACACCTACACGATCACAGAGGATATGACCATGTACGCGGAGCCCTCCACGGATTCCGAGCATGTCATGGACATCTCCGGAGACGCAGGCTGGACAGTTGCCATCGAAGAGGCTGCCGAGCAGGGCAATGGCTGGCACAGAGTCTCTGTCTGGCTTCAGGGACAGCCCACATACGGCTACATCCAGATCCCGTAATTTTAAATATCTGTTCAGCACCCCGCAGGAATGGGCATCATGCAGGGCAAAATGCTTGCATTTTGGACAAATGAGGCACATTCCTGCGGGGCGGACAAGGCGCGCAGCGCCTCTGTCAGCCCAGGATTGCAGGCGCGAAGCACCTGCAATATGGGGGGCTGAATAGTTACCATTTCAGATGATTTGAAACCGCGTGCCGGGACCTCTTCGGAGTCCCGGCGCTTTGAAAGGGGAATATATGGAAACAATGAATGATTTCAAAGAGGAGCTGGAGGCTTCCTTCCGCGAACTCCATGTCGGCGATATCGTAGACGGCACCGTGATCGGAATCAGCGATGACGGCGTGACGGTCGATCTGAAATATTATACACAGGGCTTTATCCGCAATCAGGATATGAGCAACGATCCCACCTTCAACGTAGTGCAGGACGTGCATGAGGGCGATGCGATCAAGGCGGCCATCCTCAAGATGGACAACGGCGACGGAAGCATCGCGCTCTCCAGAAAAGCCGCCATCGATGTCCTGGCCTGGGAAAAGCTGCAGGAGATGATGGATAACAAAGAGGTCATCACCGTCCAGATCCTGGAGACGGTCAAGGCCGGCGTCGTCACCTATGTCGAGGGGATCCGGGCCTTTATCCCCGCCTCCCAGCTCAGCGATGCCTATGTGGAAAATACGGCGGACTGGATCGACAAGGATGTCGATGTCCGCATCATCACCTGTGATCCCGAAAAGAAGCGTCTGGTCCTGTCCGGCCGTGAGGTCGCCCGTGACCGCCGCAGGGAGGAGCGCAGGCGCAGGATCGATGCCATGCAGGTCGGGACCGTCCTGGAAGGCACGGTCGAGACCATCAAGCCCTACGGCGCCTTTGTAGACTTGGGCGACGGCATCAGCGGCCTGGTCCATATCTCCCAGATGAGCCAGAAGCGGGTCAACAATCCCGCGGAAGTGGTCAAGGAAGGCGAGAAGGTCAAGGTCAGGATCACCAAGGTGGCCGACGGCAAGATCAGCCTGAGCATGAAGGCCCTCGAGGATGCTCCGGTCCAGGACAAGGAGGAGGCGGTCGACATCTCCAAGTACACCACCAAGGAGAATGCCACCACCAGCCTGGGCGACCTGCTCAAGGGCTTCAAATTTGACTGATCCTTACAGTTCAGACCGCCACGACCGCGAGGCGTTTTTGCGTGATCTGAATATCTTTTTTAAAAAAGTATGCGGGATCCCGACTTGTGCGGGACCCCGCTTTTTCTATGGTGGAAAAAATTTTCTCATGCCGGGACTCCGCTTTTCATGCACCGGCAGATATGTTATACTGATACTCTGTACAACATATGTTCGATAACATGCGGAGTCCCGGGCAGGGCCGCGCTGAGAGCAGCTGCGCGCAGATGGAATGAGAAGACGGCTGCGCGAGGGCGGAATGAGACGGCAGATTCGCGCAGGCGGAATGAGACGACAGACCCCGCAGCAGGCGGGAAGGAGAAGCAGATGGATCACTTTGTACTACATTCGGACTATGCGCCGACCGGCGACCAGCCGCACGCGATCGAGGAGCTCGTGCGGGGCTTCAGGGAGGGAAACCAGTTTGAGACCCTGCTGGGCGTGACCGGATCCGGCAAGACCTTCACCATGGCCAATGTCATCCAGGCCCTCAACAAGCCCACCCTGATCATTTCCCACAACAAGACCCTGGCCGGCCAGCTCTACGGCGAGATGAAGGAATTTTTTCCCGAGAACGCGGTCGAGTACTTTGTCTCCTACTACGACTACTACCAGCCGGAGGCCTATATTCCCCAGAGCGACACCTATATCGCCAAGGACTCCATGATCAACGACGAGATCGACAAGCTGCGCCTGTCCGCGACGGCCTCCCTGGCCGAGCGCCGGGACGTGATCGTCGTGGCCTCGGTCTCCTGCATCTACGGCCTGGGCAGCCCCGATGAATTCAAGGGCATGTCCATCTCCCTCCGGCCCGGCATGGAGAAGGACCGGGACGAGGTCCTGCAGGAGCTGGTCGCCATCCAGTACACCCGCAACGACATGGCCCTGGAGCGCACCAACTTCCGGGTCCGGGGCGACACCATCGAGATCTTCCCCGCCCAGGGCAGTGACTTCATCCTCCGCGTCGAGTGGTTCGGAGACGAGATCGACCGCATCTGCGAGGTCGACCAGCTGACCGGCCGGGTCCACCGCCAGCTGGAGCACGTCATGATCTACCCGGCCTCCCACTACGTCGTCCCCCAGGAAAAGATCAACGCCGCCTGCGACAACATCGAGGAGGAGCTGCGCGAGCGTGTCAAATATTTCAAGGGCGAGGACATGCTGCTGGAGGCCCAGCGCATCGCCGAGCGCACCAATTTCGACGTCGAGATGATGCGGGAGACCGGCTTCTGCTCCGGCATCGAAAACTACTCCCGCCACCTGAACTTCATGAAGGAGGGCGAGCCGCCCATGACCCTCATGGACTTCTACGACAACGATTTCCTCATCATCATCGATGAGTCCCACATGACCATTCCCCAGATCGGGGCCATGTACAGGGGCGACCGGTCCCGCAAGGAGACCCTGGTCCGCTACGGCTTCCGCCTGCCCTCGGCCCTGGACAACCGGCCCCTGGAGTTCTCCGAGTTCGAGACTCACATCGACCAGATGCTCTTCGTCTCCGCGACCCCCGGCCCCTACGAGGAGGAGCACGAGCTGCTGCGGACCGAGCAGGTCATCCGGCCCACCGGCCTCCTGGACCCCGAGATCGACGTCCGCCCCGTCGAGGGCCAGATCGACGACCTGATCGGCGAGATCCGCAAAGAGACCGACCGCAAAAACAAGGTCCTGGTCACCACCCTGACCAAAAAAATGGCCGAGGACCTGACCGACTACCTGGCCGAGGCCGGGATCCGGGTCAAATACCTCCACTCCGACATCGACACCCTGGAGCGGTCCCAGATCATCCGCGACATGCGCCTGGACGTCTTTGACGTCCTGGTCGGCATCAACCTCCTGCGCGAGGGCCTGGATATCCCCGAGATCGCCCTGGTCGCCATCCTCGACGCGGACAAGGAGGGGTTCCTCCGGTCCGAGACCTCCCTGGTCCAGACCATCGGCCGCGCCGCCCGAAACGCCGACGGCCACGTCATCATGTACGCCGACAACGTGACCGACTCCATGCGCCGGGCCATCGACGAGACAGAGCGCCGCCGCGCCCTCCAGCAGAAATACAACGAAGAACACGGCATCACCCCCCAGACCATCCGCAAGGCCGTCCGCGACCTCATTTCCATCTCCAAGGAGATCTCCAAAGAGGAGGTCCGCTTCGAGAAGGACCTCGAGTCCATGGACGCCAGGGAACTCACAAAGCTCATCGCCGACGTCGAGAAGCAGATGCGCAAGGCCGCCGCAGACCTCAACTTCGAGGCGGCCGCCGAGCTCCGCGACCGCATGGTGGACCTCAAAAAGCACCTGCTGGAGGTCGAAAACGGCACAGCCGCCCCCGCGGCGGCAAAACAGGGTGAGTCAGTGGGGACGTTACAGACTGACTCATTTTCCGGAACGAAAAATGAGTCAGACAGAAACGTCCCCGGTGACTCGCCCGTTAATATGCACGACGCCGTCCGCAGCGCCGAGCGCGCCGCCAAACGCCGCGGCCGCCGGAAGGCTTCCGGCAGGACGGAGCACAGGACGAAATCGTGAGCGGGTGGCAACGTTTGTGGAAATTTATAGGATCAGGTGCTGCGGGGAGGCAAAGCCATGTGCATCAATTATCGTGCAAGTCATATTATCTTTGACGTTCACTATGAATACATAGCCTGAAGGGAAGGAATATGAAAAATGAGATCGTACTGTTTTGTGACGGGACTATTCGTCTGGAAGTTCCAATATCACCGGAAGAGGATACCGTATGGCTGAGTCAGGCTCAGATGGTGGAGTTATATGGCAGAGATGTTTCCGTCATTTCAAGGCATATTAACAATGTCTTTAAGGAAGGGGAAGTGGAAAGAGAAAGCAATTTGCATTTTTTGCAAATTGCCGGTTCTGACCGTCCGGTGGCTTTTTACAGTCTGGACGTGATCATCTCTGTTGGCTACCGTGTCAAATCAAAGAGAGGTATTGCATTCCGCAAATGGGCCAACAATGTCCTGAAGGATTATATCATCAAAGGCTATGCGGCAAATGAAACCCGCCTGAAGCAACTGGGGGATGTCGTCCGTCTGATGCGGAGGACGCAGGATTCACTGGACAGCAGGCAGGTCCTCTCCGTGATCGAGAGCTACAGTTCCGCCCTGGATCTGCTGGATGCCTATGACCATCAGAATATGACGCGCCCCAGGGGGACCGGCGCGGCCTATGTGCTGACCTATGAGGAGTGCCGAGAGGTCATTGACCGGATGCGGTTCGGAGATGAATCGGATCTGTTCGGGAGAGAAAAAGACGGTTCCTTTAAGGGCAGTATCGGAAACATCTACCAGTCCTTCGGCGGGGTGGAGATCTACCCGTCTCTGGAGGAAAAAGCGGCCAATCTTCTATATTTTGTAACAAAAAACCACAGCTTCTGGGACGGCAACAAGAGGATCGCCGCGACCATGTTTCTGTATTTTCTGGACAGGAACGGGGTTCTCTACGACGAAAACGGAGACAAGCTGCTCGACGACCATACCCTCGTCGCCCTGACCATCATGATCGCGGAATCCCGGGCGGAGGAAAAGGAGATGATGGTCAGCGTGGTCATGAACTGCATCGGGAAGCGGTCAAAATGAATGATGAGCCTGAAAGGATGGTAAACGTAAGAGATTTCCCTTTGGACAAAGGAAAGGAGAAAAGCATGTTCGCATTCGCGCACAACAATTTTAATGTCTCAAATCTTGACAGATCCCTGAAATTCTATCAGGAGGCCCTGGGCCTGGAGGTCCTGCGCCGCAAGGAGGGCAGTGACTACACCCAGTGCTGGCTGGGAGACCACGGTGCATCAAAGCACGAGCTCGAGCTGACCTGGAACTGGGATCAGAAGGAGATTCTGGACCTGGGCGATGAATTCCACCTGGCTTTCCGGACCGACGACATGCAGGCCGCCCACGCCCTGCACGAGAAAATGGGCTGTATCTGCTTCGAAAACAAAAAACGGGGCATTTACTTCATCGAGGATCCCGACAAGTACTGGATCGAGATCGTGCCGGACCGGAATAACCCGGATACGATCTACTGGGAGCCATAACTTGTCCCGAAGCACACACTTATTACAGTCCGCTTCCGCGCGGACTGTTTTCTTTTTGGAAAGTATCCGGGTAGAAAATACCAACATTAGGATCATCAAAAAAACATGTGCGGGCATGTATAATAAAGAAAAATATTAATATTGTTAAATAATATATTTATATTTTAATATAATTTATCACCTGGATGTTATATAATAAGTCTATGAAAGGAGAAAACTATGCGTTCGGGTGAAGTTTTATCATTACTTAGAGT
>DGUF01000080.1:0-11598 GCA_002394525.1 Lachnospiraceae bacterium UBA4317
CCAGGGCGCCTGGGAGGAGGACGGCATCCGGACCCTCCTTCTGATGGCCAGCATCTTCCAGTCCAAGGGGATCAAGGCCTGGTGCGATTTCTGGGGCTACGACGTCAATCACGACTGGGACTGGTGGAAAAAGCAGATCCGCTACTTCCTGCCCAAGGTTCTGGACGGATCCGTCATCGCCAATAAATAAGGCGCAGAGCGCTTCGAAAAAGGAGGAAGTATGAACTTTGTATTTATCTCGCCGCAGTTTCCGCAGACCTTCTGGAATTTCTGCGACCGCCTCAAGAAAAACGGCGTCAATGTGCTGGGCATCGGGGACACGCCCTATGACAATCTGGCGCAGAATGTCAAAGACTCCCTGACCGAATACTACTGGCTGCCCACCCTGGAGGACTACGACGGAGTCTTCAGGGCTGTCGCCTTTTTCTCCTTTAAATACGGGAAGATCGACTGGCTGGAGTCCAACAACGAGTACTGGCTGGAGCAGGACGCAAGGCTCCGCACCGATTTCAATATCACGACCGGCATCAAGACGGATGAGATCGGCAAGATCAAGAGCAAGGCCCAGATGAAAAAGTATTACGAGAAGGCCGGTATCCCGACCGCCCGCCAGCACAAGGTCAGGGAGGGCAAAAAGGGTCTGGAGGCTGCGAAGGAATTCATCGCCCAGACCGGCTATCCCGTCATCGTCAAGCCCGAGATCGGCGTCGGCGCCCTCGACACCTACAAGCTGGAAAACGACGCGGACCTGGAGAATTTCTACAACAACATGCCTCCCCACCCCTATGTGATGGAGGAGTTCATCACCGGCAACATCGCCTCCTACGACGCCATCATCAATTCCAAGGGGGAACCCCTCTTTGAATCCATGACCAGCTGGCCGCCCTCCATTATGGACATCGTCAACCACCGGCTGGACCTGGCCTACTACGTGGCCGCCGATATGCCCGAGTCCCTGCGGAAGATGGGCCGCGCCGCGGTCAAGGCCTTCAATGTCAAAGGCCGCTTCGTCCACATGGAATTTTTCTGCCTGACCAAGGCAAAGCCCGGCCTGGGCGAGGTCGGCGACTTCGTCGCCCTCGAGGTCAACATGCGCCCTGCCGGCGGCTATACGCCCGACATGATGGACTATGCCCACTCTCTGGACGTCTATCAGATCTGGGCGGACATGGTCACCTGGGATGAGCGCCGGGTCCCCGAGCCCGCAGTCGAGCAGTGCTGCGCCTATGCCGGCCGACGCGACGAGTACGAATATGTCCACTCCCACGAGGAGATCATGGAAAAATACGGCAGCCGCATCGTCACCTGCGAGCGCATGCCCGAGCTCATGTGGGACCAGATGGGCAACATGAACTACACTGCCATCCTGCCCGACGAAGAGGCGACCAGGGAATACATCCACTTTGTGCAGGAGTACAAGGAGGGAAGCGGCCCCGCAAACCGCTGACCCAGCTCCCTGCTCCCGGCCTGACTCTTGATCTCTTGATCCACAGGCAGGACGGCAGGGATGATCCCCCGCCTACAAGGGATCACAGAAAAACCACCTGTCAATAAGATCCCGGACGGCCGCACCTGAATCAGGTTTATAAAAATCCAAGGAACTGCAGGAGGCAACTCTCCCGCAGTTCCTTTTTTGCACAAACTCAAACAATTATCCAAATATTTTTAAACGTCATTCAACACCAGCCAGAATCGAGGTCAACATGCAGACAAACCTGCTCGAACAGATTATGCGCGCCGTATCTGACGCGGCCCGGATCCCCGTCATCATCGCCCTGCTGGTCTTTCTGGCCTTCTCCCTCTTCAGCATCGGCATGGTCCTGTCCGAGGCCTTCGGCGAGCGCCGCTACATCCATTACCAGGTCTCCCGGCTCCTGGAGGCCCTGCAGGCAAAAAGAAGCCCGGACCAGCTGCAGGAGGGGATCCGCAGAAGCGGACTGCCCGCCCGCCACAGGCGGCTTCTGCTGGAGCTCTCCTCCCACCCCGCCTTCGGTCGGGAAATGCTGGAGAGCCTGGCCGACAACCTGCTGGAGGCGGAAGAGGCCCACTACGACAATATCCTCTCCGCGACCGGACTGGTCGCCAGACTGGCTCCCATGGCGGGCCTTCTGGGCACCCTGATCCCCCTGGGGCCGGGCATCATCGCCCTCAGTGCCGGGGACACCTATACCCTCTCCCGGTCCCTCCTCACCGCCTTTGACACCACCACGATTGGCCTGATCGCCGCAGGCATCTGCCTGGTCATCGGCCACATACGCCGCCGCTGGTACACCCGCTATCTGTCGGACCTGCAGACCCTGGCGGACTGCGTGGTCGACTGCTGCAGCAGAAAAGGATGAACCTGCATTGAATGATGTTGAGGTCAAAAGGTGGTTAAGTGAACACCGTCTCGTCATAGTATACTAACACTTTGAAGCACACTGACGATGCAGGGGAGGAAGCCATGGATACAAACAGAAATAAAAAAAAGAAAGGGCTCTTCCGTTTCCTTCTGTACAGGGCCGGGCTGGCGGCATGCCTTGCCATTCCCGCTCTCTCCGCTCCGGCCGGAATGGCGGCAAAGTCTCCCTTCCGCACCTTCCTCAATTTAAAGGAGCCTCTTTCCTTTTGCGGGCTCTGGATGACTGCGGAGGCCGCTCTCGGGGAGGCCGGTCCGGACGGGACAGATTCCGTCCCTGGCGAAGGCAATCCGGCTTCTGAAGACCCGGTCTCCGATGGGGACAGTTCCGAGATCACAGAAGGCGAAGGACTTGACGAAGGGGAATACTATGAAGAGGATCCTGTGATCCGGGATTGGCCGGAGGAGGGGATCGCCCTGCGTATTCCCGTGCCGGATACGAATCTGGACACCCTCTTTGTCCACTCTGTCGGGGAAAACCAGTTTGACGCCAGCCTGGATCTGACCGAAGAGGATTACCAGCGCTATATCGGGGACTGCCGGGCAAGGGGGTTTGCCCTGGATGAAGACTATACGGAAAGCCGCGAAGAGGCCTGGGTCTCCCTGCGTTTTTACGCCCTTGACAGCGATGGATACAAGCTGCATCTGAACTATGATGGAGAACCCGGGGCGGCCGGCAGCATGTATATCAGGATCAGTGCCCCCATTCCCCTGAAACAGATCCAGTGGCCGGACCGGGCCCTGGGCCTGCTCGTCCCGGTCCCGCCGACCACCCTGGGCGTGGTCGGCGGAGCGCCTGAGATCTTTCTGATATCCTATCTGGGCAATATGTCAAAAGACGCCTGGCATGCCTATATCGAGGCCTGCAGGGAGGCGGGCTTTGATCAGAACATCAGCGAGACGGCAACCACCTTTTCCTCAGAGGATTCCGACGGGATCCGGCTGACCCTCAACTATGAGGGCGCCAATATCGTCTATTTCAATCTCTTTGATCCGGAGCAGAAATGGAGGTCAAAAGGCCCGGGGGGCAGGGACGAGGACAGCACAGGGGAGACTCCCTCTCCCGCGGAAGAAGGGACAGACCCTGCCACCGATCCGGAAGGCTTGGTCGGCAGCGGTGAAAACGACAGCGGAAACGGCGGCCTGCCTGGCGCGCAAGAGCAGGCGAATGCAGGACAGGCGGATGATTTTTCCGACCCTATGCAGTCGACTGATTCTGCAGACCCTTATACAGGATCAGGGCCGGCAGATCCCTTTGCGGAGTCCGGGCAATCCGATCCCTTTGCCGAATCCGGACAGGCGGGGCTGCCTGATGATCCGGGTATGGATGATGCTGCGGGCGGGACCGCATTTGCAGGTCTCCCCTATGAAGAGCCGGCCTTTGTCAATCTTCCGGACCAGGCCCTGCCTCTGGCTTCCGGTGCAGGCGAGGATCCTGCCGCAGCGGCTGACCTCACTGATCCGGAAGCAGACGCAGCCGCAGATAGGGAGTTTACTGATTCTGACGCAGACACGGATGCGGAAGATGACCCCACCGAATTCTCCGAAGATCCGGGTACAGAAACTGATCTCACCGGATCATCCGGGGATCCGGCCGCGGAAACCGTCTTCACCGTTTCCTCCGGTGCATCCGCTTCAGGAACCACCTACACCACACCTGCGCCGGAGTCAGACAGTACAACCAATGCGCAGACAGTTGATCCTCTGGCGGATCCTTCACGTCTGTCCGAAAAAGACAGGGAAGGACTTACGCCCCAGGGCAATACACAGACACTGGTCCTGGCATCCTCCCGGGATACCGGTCAGACAGGGGCCGGACAGCTCGTCTCCTCCGCGGGACAAGCCGGTTCGGAAAACAGTCAGCCCGTCTCCGGCAGGACGAAGGGAGCCCCGGCGGCCTTCTACCGGAAAAAGGCCGGAGATACAGAAAGCGCTTTCCGCCTTTCCGCAGAGGCCTCCCGAAAGCTTGAGACCGGCCTGACCGGAGAAGGCACTGCAGATCTCTATGACCCCTTCAAGGATCCTGCGCTGACAGACTCTTACAGGCTGTTGATGCAGGAGGCACGTATGCGGGCCGCAGGTCCTTCCCCGGGTTCCGCCGCGGTCTCCTCCGGTAAGCCCTCCGCCGGCTCAGCCCCCGAAAACAGCCTGGCCGCTATCCTGGCCGCCCTGCTGGCAGCCATTGCCGTGGCGGCAGGTACAGTCACGAAGAGGATCCTTTTTAAAAAGAGCCTGCGCTGACAAATCCCGGGACAAAAATGTAACTTTTAGTGGAACTATTTGGAACTATTTATAGAGAATTCTCAGTAAAACTTCAGAAAGCAGTACAGCAGAAAAAACGGGAAAAAAGAAATGACGACACGTGAAAGACGAAGGGGAGGGCGCCGCAGGAGGACTGCCTCCATGCCCGACCTCCTGAATACAAATCCTATGGACTCCCTGTCCAATTTTTCCGATGTGATGCTGGTGCTGGCCGTCGGCATCCTGCTGGCCCTGGTTCTGCACTGGAAGGTCCCGATCGGGCAGGGCGGCAGCTCCGGGACAGGTTCGGCGGATGGGCAGGCGGGCGAATACGCCGCGGCCTCCCTGGGCCGCGATGACCTGACACAGGTCGAAAAGATCCCGGACGATTCGGAGCGGATCGGAAGTGTTTACTATGATGAAGAGACAGGCAGTTATTACATCCTGCAGGAGTAAGGACGGACTGTCCCGCATCCTGCGTGAATGGAAACAGGCAGCCTGCACTCCGGCAGGAGATCCTGCCGGATCAGGTAATTTCCTGCTTTCGGGCTGAAGGGCGTTGAGAAGTGTTTGACGGTTCAGATATGCTGTCCGATCCGCGCCGGTCAGATCCGGTCGGAAAAGTCTCTCCGTCCTGGTGATCTATGAACCTGATCCTTTTTTGTCTTTCAGGATCTTTCCAGAAATTATATCGCATAAATGATTAACAGCGATTCGACACGTTTTAACATTTTATACATGTGATTAACAAAACAGCACCCGCAGGAGTTTTCCCTCTCCTGCGGGCGCTGTCTGTATCTGATCACGAAATCAGTTTCTCTATCTCTTCTGCTGCGCGCATCACTCCAGCATCGGACCAATCCTCATGATCTGGTGGGAATATCTCTCCACGAATTCCAGGATCATATAATCGGGATCCGCTTCCTCCAGCATCTCCGGTCTATAATCCGCGCGAAGGGTCACATAGACATCGGAAAACTGCTCCCGCAGGGCAGGAAGCAGGGCCGACCGGAAGGAATCCCCGGCCAGAAAGACCCTGGCCTTGTGCGGGGCATCCTCATTGGTAAAATGCGTCATGATCTTGTGGGACTGCTGGTATTCATAATCCGGCCAGTTCATTTTGGGCGCCCCCTCGATCTCGTATTCCGTTTCATCGTCCAGAATCGACCTCAGGCCGGCCATCTTTGCCAGATCATCCTGGCCGTTGTAATGGTAATTCTCACGCAGGGGCCAGGTCGTGTAAGTCCTTTCCGCAAGGTCCGGTATGGAGATCCCCCAGCCGGCCAGGAGCTTTCTGGCGCCTATGTAGCCGCCCAGCTGGTTCCAGTGGGTATCATAATAATAATAGAGCTGGGTGGACAAATGCTGGTCCAGCAGTTCCTGCTTGGGGGAGACGGAATTGAACCCTTTTTCAGCAAGGAATGCCGCCAGCTTGTCCGTCCGTGTCTCCTCGGCGCGCACATAGGTATCCGGCATATTTTCCCAGTAAATATTTTCCTTATTCGGCGCAAATATGACCGCCAGCCTGGTCCCTCTTTTTTCCAGCTTGTCCTCTAATTTCCCGACCAGTCCGGCGATCTTGTCCAGTTCAGCCTGGGTGAACTGTTTCGTCCCCTCGTAATCACCGATCGGGTCTGCGTCATTCTTGCTCTTATAAAACAGCCACTTGCCCTTTCCGGCCAGGACCTGAACCGACGCGACCTCCCGCGTCCCGAAATAGGTGACGACCGTATCGACATTGCTGAGCTCCTTTTTGACCGGAACAGTCCAGTAGGATTCCGCCTTATCAATGGCCGCGTCCACAGCGGCGCAGAGGGCCTTCACCTTTCTGGCCAGCCTGCGCGGGATTGAGGGAGAAGGGGCCTGGTCCGTGGCTGCAGCTTCAGATTCAACAGAAGCAGCGGCCTTTTGTCCGGCCGCAGAAGCTGGATGACCGGCAGTGTCTGTCTTCTGTCCGGAACCGGCATCTTTCTGACTCGCAGTGTCCGAATTCTGCCCGGAGGCAGTATCCTTCTGCCCTGGACTGTCCGCCTTCTGTCCGGAGCCGGCATCTTGCTGATCATTTTTCGGATCAGCCGAGGAAGAGGCTTTCGAAGCCGTGCTTTTGGACGAAGCCGCCTGTGAAGCAGGTTCCTTTGCAGCTGAATTTGCAGAAGAAGCCTCCTGCTCTGCAGTATTCGCGGCCAGAGCCTTCCTGACCGCTCCCCCTGTCAGGATCCAGGAGGCGGCCGAGAACACCAGCACAAGGACAAGGATGACGATCCAGTACCAGCGCATCCTGCCCGTATCCGTTTTTTTCATAGTGTGTCTCCCGTTTCTATTCACAGCCAATAAATTCCAGGCATTTTTGCGACAATGCAAAGCATAGTTATTCTCATCAAAGGATCAGCAGATCGCTGCTCTGCATGGCCGTAACCTCTGTCTTAGAAATTCCCGTAGATATATGGCGCATAGGAGGAATTGACCATTGCGCATACAGCCAGAAATACGATGACGATCAGCAGGGCGCCGCTGGCATACTGGAACCATTTTTTCTGCCGGAGTCCGGCCAGAAGCTTCTTCCAGGGCAGGCACAGGAGGACCGCCATGGCCAGGAAGGGAAGGAAGTGGACCGCCTTCTCCTCGATGGGACCTGTCCCGCCGCCGAACATGCCGCGGACATAGCGGCCGGCCGCGCCGAGGCCCGCTGCCCGGAAGGGGACCCAGAGGAGGTTCACAAAGAAGAGGGTGTAGAGATGGCCGATGATATTGATCCCGGGCTTCTCTGCCCCCTTTTCTCCCTGTCTCTTTCCCTGCTTTTTTCCCTGTCCCAGATATTTTTCCCCGGTCAGAAGGACAAAATAGCCCAGGCCCCAGAGAATAAAGGTCCAGTCGGCCCCGTGCCAGATGCCGGTCAAAAGCCACACAGCCAGCATATTGAGGATGTGACGGCCGGCGGAGCACCTGTTGCCGCCCAGGGGGATGTAGACATAATCCCGGAACCACTGGGTCAGGGACATATGCCACCTGTTCCAGAAGTCAGAGATGCTGGCCGCCTGATAGGGGGCGTTGAAGTTCTCCCGGATCTTAAAGCCCAGGAGCTGCCCGATCCCGACCGCCATATCCGAGTAGCCGGAAAAGTCATAATAGAGCTGGAGGGTATAGGCGATGGACCCGATCCAGAGCCCGATACAGGAATAGCTGTTTCCCAGAGCCGTCCCGTCAAAATAATAGTCGGCCAGATAGGCCATCTTGTCGGCGATCAGGACCTTTTTGCACAGGCCGGCCGCGATCCGCTCCATGGCCGCCGCATAATCGCAGCCGGCCATACGGTCTCCCAGTCCCCCCGCAAACTCCCCGTAGCGGATGATGGGCCCGGAGGTCACGGTCGGGAAAAAGGTCAGATAGAGCCAGGTCCGGACCAGCGACGGTCTTTTTTCAATTTTTCCCTTATAAAGATCCACCAGGAGGGAGACCGCCTCAAAGGTCACAAAGGAGATCCCCGTGGGGATAAAGAGCGAGGGCACATCCCTGCCGGACCCGGTCACAGAATTTACAGTCCGGACCAGAAAGGCCGTGTACTTGACCACGACAAGGGGCGCCGCCGTCAGGACCAGGGAGAGAGCCAGGACATGGCGGCTCCTGACCTTTTCCACCAGGATCGAGAGAAGCCAGACCAGGACCGCGAAGGCACATAAAAAAAGCAGGGAGCCCGCTCCTCCCCAGATCAGGAAAAGGGCATTGGCAAGCATGAGGAGAAAACTCCTCACGAAAACAGCCCTGGATCCCGCCAGCCTGTATAAAATAACAAATAAGGGCAAAATGCCGATCAGAAAAATACTTGAAGTAAAGGTCATATCGATTGCCTGCCTTTTATTGGATGAAGTGCCGCGCACAAAACCATTCTGTATAAAAAAATATAACATATACAGGGAAAGGTCTCAATGCAATTATGCGTCAGGACGGGTCCGCGCAAGACGGGTCCGGGCCGCTGCCAGGTCCCTGTACCATCTGATAATATTTTCCAACAATTTTTCTGCCAAAGGCAGGCGGCATGGCCGCCTTTATCATCAGGTGGGTCCTGGATGACAGCCTGTCACAGGAAAAAGCGGAGGAGCTTCTGGCCCGGATCCTGCTCCAGCCTCCGGCAGCCAAACCGGATTTGGGATGAGAGAGGGCCCTGTCCGGCCCTGGCAGGGCCGCGCATGGTTTTGCCACTACCCCGATCCGTGAACAATCTTTGCGTGTGTTGTTCTGTTATTTCGTCTTAGAACTCTTGGCCGGGCTCCAGGTCGAATAGTACTTCGTTCCACCGACCGTCTTGAAGGCCCTGACCCTCACATAGTATTTATGCTTCGCCGCCAGCCCCTTCAAGGTCGCAGACACTTTACTCACACCAGTCACCGTCACGATCTTCTGAGTCTTGAAATCGCTCCGGGAGCTGTACTGGATCTGATAGCCGGTCGTCTGCGAGGCCTGCTTCTTCCAGACGACTGTCAGCTTCTTCGAACCGGGGGTAATCTTTGACACTGCGGTGGGCTTGGAATTGATGCGGAAGGTCTTCTTAATGGTAACACAATACACAAGCTTTAAATCATTTTCTAACGTTCATTCCTCCGCCTCCCCAGTCAACATCCTCTGTAAAGATCTCTTCCCCTTTCCCGTATTGGGCTTCCATAATGTCCCCGGATCCGCCTTCCACCGGGCGGGATACGGTCAACTTTGCGCTGTATTCCGTCATCCGGTAAAATCCGTTATCCTTTAGGAAACTGTTGATCCCATACAGACTGGTTGTATGGAGGTGGCAGCCCGGCAGGACGTCAGCGATCCTTTCATCTTTGTATAAGAAAAGCTGCAGGCATGATCTTTATGTTTTCTCATGCCTGCAGCATTAATACTGCTCTACAGAGGCTGCCTTCTGGAAGTCAGGAGGTTATCTGTCTCCTTATTTCTGGCTCTTCAATTTTGTCGGCACCCCTTTCGCGGTTTCCTCACTTTTTCTTCCACTTGGCGTAGAGATAGCGGTTGGAGGTCACCTTGAATTTGGCCGGATTGGAGATTTTCTTGGTCAGCGCGGCGTCCAGGCACCAGCCGACGAAGGTGTAGCCTTCGCGCTCAATGTGGGAGCCGGTGGGCAGGGAGATCGTGGAACCGCTCTTGACCAACCCGTAGATGATGGGGTCGTTGTCGGGATCCTTGTCGACCGCTCCGCCGTTGGTGACGAGGGCGACAGTCAGTCCCGTCCTCTTTTTCCAGACCGGGTAGAGGGTGATGTTCTTGGTGAACTTATAGCCGGCCGAGATGGAGGTTCCACCCTTTTTCAGGGACCAGCCGCCGACGTACAGGTGCTTGAATGCTTCGTCGTGGGCGGGTTCATGGGAGTAGATCTCCGTGGAGGCGAGGGTGGCGTTCTTGGGGACCTTGACCGAGAATTTCGTCACATATTTGCGGTTGTTCCAGTCATAGATGGACCCGGCGTCCGCCTGCAGGGTGACTGTGACCGTGGCGGTCGTCGTCGTTGCTTTTACCCAGACGGCTGTATAGGTGGTCGCCTTCGCGGGCGCTTCGTTATGGAGATTTGTGACGACCTTGCCGGTCACGGAGTTCTTCCAGCCCTTGAGCTTATAGCCGGATTTGGTCACTGACCAGGGGGCCTCTGAACCGATCTTTGTCTTCGCCTTGATATAGATGGCGGATCTGACACCCTTGGGGAAGGTGCCGCCGTTGGGCTTGAAGGTAATCTTGATGCCCTTGGCCCATTTGGCCTTGACGGTCGTGTTCTTTGTGAAAACATGGCTGGCCGGCAGGATCTTCGAGGCATTGGCAGTGTCATACCAGCCGACGAAATAGTATCCCGCCCTGGTCAGGCTGTCGGGAAGGTCTTCGCACATGAGGCCCTTTTTGGAGGTCACCTTGCCGGAGGTTTTTCCGTTGTAGTCCTTTCCTCCATTGGCATTCCAGGTGATCGTGACCTCTGTGTCCCACTTGGCGTAGACGGTCGTGTTGCCGGTGGGAATAAACTCGTCATAATAGGGCTTTGTCTTGCAGGTCTTGTCAAAGAAGAACCTGGCTTCCGTGTCGTCCTTGTACGCCCAGATGGACCCGATACTGTCGCCCTGCGCAATATAAAAGCTGTAGCTGTTGGCAGTTGACTCGTCTTCAAATACATAACTGCCGGTTCCTCTGTTTGTGTAGGAAGAACCTTTAAGGTTGGTCACCGTGATCTTATAGGACTTGGACTGCCACCTGGCATAATAGGTGATGTTCTTTGTGATGGTATCCGACTTTTTGACGGGGCTTGTGAACTTGATATCCTTGTACCAACCCAGGAAAACATAGCTGCCCTTGTGCGGTGTATATTCGCTGTAATCGATATAATTGCCGATGTTTTCGCCTGCTTCGATCTCCAGGACCTTCCTGGTCGCCTTGGTATCCGTGCCGAAATAGCCGCTGCCGGCATTGAAGGTGACCTTATAGGATTTGGCCCAGCTGGCGTAGAGGGTGAGGTTCTTTGTGACCTTGTAGGATCCGGTCAGGATCGTCCCGGCGTTTCTGGACATCGTCCAGCCCTTGAAAATATATCCGCTGCGGGAGATGGTGTAGCTGCCGGGCAGGTAGGTCGTCTCATTTAACTTTTCCTGGACCCCGCTGCCGTAAGACTCGGCATAGTAATCCTGTGTCCAGGCTCCGCCGTTTGTGTCAAATTTGACCGTATAGAGCTTTTCCCACTTTGCGTAGAGGGTGACGTCCTTGGCAAAGGTGTAATTGCTGCCGGACAGGACGGTCCCGTTCTGAGTCTCCGACCAGCCCTGGAACTCATAGCCGCTGCGCTCTACATAATAGCTGCTGGGAAGGTAGAGGGTCGTTCCTTTTTCACCCCTCTTGCCGTTTCCATATTGCTCTGAGTAGTAGTCGTCCTTCCATTTTCCGCCGGCCAGGTTGAACTTTACGGTAAATACTCTGGTCCACTTGGCATAGAG
>DGUF01000080.1:11761-17766 GCA_002394525.1 Lachnospiraceae bacterium UBA4317
ACGGTGGGTTCCTCTTCTTCATTATAGGAATAGATCGTGGGAATATAGACGCTGTCCCCGTCAGATACCTGTCTTCCATTTGTATACAGGTCCTTGTAGGAGAAGTCCCTGTCAGCCAGAGCTCCGCCGTTGAGGTCAAAGCTGACTTTGTAGGATGCGGAACTCTCCTTCGCAGCTTCTGCCGCTTCCTCGGGAGCGGGAATCTCTCCCGTCACAGCCTCTGTCGCGGCGCCTGCGGCCGCATCCATCTCCGCGAAGCCATCCTCAGCGGTTGCCGGCTCTGTTTCTTCTGCCGCAAACTGTTCGTCGACAGCATCCTCTTCAGGCACAGCAGTCTCTGCCTCTTCCGCAGTTTCCGAAGGCTCTTCGGCAAGGACATCCTCCTCCGACAGATCAGCCTCTGCATCTTCAGGCTCTGCCGCTGTCTCCGCTGTGTCTGCGGCTTCCGGATCAGCTTCCATTGCAGGCTCCTGCTCGGGCTCCTGCCCTTCTTCCGCAAGGGCTTCGTCCGCGGGATCCGCTTCGTTTTCTCCCTCTGCGGGGACTGCCTCTTCAGGCTCCGCGCCGTCTGCCCCGTCTGTCAGTGCTTCCGCGGTCTCCCCTGTATCCGCTTCGGAGGCATCCGGTTCCGCCTCCGCGCCTTCCCCCTCTGTTCCTTCCAGAGCGGGGTCTGTCTCATCGATAAACTGGTCTGTTCCGTCACCAAAAGCAGAGGGATCTCCTGCTTCATCCGCCTGCCATGCATCGTCAGAAGCCGGCTGGTCCGCTTCCTGTGCGGCAGCCTGATCGAAGCCTTCCTCTGTCAACTGGCCCGCACCGACCGCGGCGTCAGCCGTGTCCTGTAAAAATTCCTCCGCAGGCTGAGACGGGAATACAGAATCCTCCAGATCTGCGGCTGTGTCCGCCATCCCGGCAAAAGCGCCGTCTTCCGCGAAGAGGTTCTCCCCCGCTGCAGGATCTTCGAATACTGTTTCACCTGTCTCCGGGGCCGGGGCCTGGGCCGCAAATACCGTGCCCGGAAAAGCCAGTCCCGCAGTCATGGCCAGGACCAGAATCCTGGCTGCAGACTTTTTCCATACTGGATGTCTGATCATGTTATTTCCTCCCTGATCGTCGTCTGATCCGTCCTGTAAAGTGATGTTTGTTATCTTTTTCCCGCATACGAAGCTCCGGTATTTCCGGCTCCATGATGCATTTCATTGGGAAAAGTATAACACTTCCCGGATTAACAGCTTTTTATAAGTGCTTAACAAATACGCTGAACTATTAACAATAACCTGTGGGAGAATCGTTTCTTCCACAGGTTTTTGTTTCGGGGAAAACTGACTATTTCAATCTGATAAATAATATGTAGCTCCAAATACGAAACTTTGCGCACAAAACAGCTTGTCACGACCTGTTTCCATACGCTTTCCTTCGGGACAAGGCCGCACATACCTGGGGTCCGGATCCATATCCGTACCTGTCTCAAGTCGTCAAATCTGACTCAGTCTGAAAAACTGCAGGTGATTTTTTCTGCAAAGGATGCAAACTGGTTTCCCTGGGACGGGTGTTCCTTGTGATACACAGTGCAGGCAAACTCTTTGACACCGCCATTGACCCCGTTTTCCTCAAGCTCATGCCTGGAAAGGACCGGCATATATCCTTTCGTACCTGGCGGGAGGCGGAGTGTGATCTGCCTGGATGGCGCCTCTGCCGGATCATCAGTGTTATAGACAAACGGCGCTCCGTTGATCGTGACCTCCTCCAGTGTCAGAACCAGTTCCTCATTTGTCCTGTTCTCAAAATAAACCGACAGCGCCCCGTAGGGATTGTTTTTCCGGACATCCTTCAGGATCCCCATAGAGAATCCATCTCCGTCGACATAGGCCGCGCAGTCCTTTTCCGTCACCGAAATGCTTTCATTGACCTCTTCGTCAGTCATACCAGTCGGGTGGACAGTGACTGTATCGTAGATCCGCCCGTCCTTTTCCTCAAAGAAGTAATTGCCCTCGTCAAAAGCGGCCAACATCGCTTCTTCATCTTCAACAGAACGCCCGCTGACCACGAACTGCAGCTCGTCCACCCTGTCGATGTCAAATGCTTCCAGGGACGGTCCGGGGATCACGATATCACATGGCTCAGTTTTTCCGGCTTCCACTTCAACCGAATTACCAAGATCCGATAAAAAAGCCTCCTCAAGGTCATTATCAATAAAATGGCGGTTGATTTCCCACTTTGAGGTGTAAAAATCATAAGAATACGCTTTGTCCGCCTTGTTCTGCATCTCGCAGTGGACAATAAACACCAGATCATTCTGATCGTACCCTGTCACGGTCAGCTTATAGAGATCGCTCTCACTGACCTTGACCGCTTCTCTGACATAAGGAGATGCCAATTCAGATGGATCTGCAGAAGCTGTCATGGCTGTGGATGCTGTCATGCCTGCGGCTGACGATTCAGCGTCCTGAAAATGACAGCTGACCTCCCTGCTCTCAATATCCTTATAATTATCATCCTGAACCTTCAGCACAGACTGGAGATCATAGATTTGTCCGATCCCGTTTTCCGCAAGATCCCTGCCTGTCAGCATATCCGCAAGGCAGATCGTTCCCGCGGGCATACTTCTCCACACCTGCAGGCTGGAGACCGTCTTTTGAGGCGCTTCCTCTTCCGGATCCTCTGTGTAAGTTTCCGCATGGAACATCGGCATTCCATTGACTGTGATCTTCTCAAGGACAAAATTCAGATCCTGGTCCGATCTGTTCTCCAGATAAAGACTGATGGCGCCCTCAGGATCAGCTGTCTGCCCGCCGAGGCTTTTTCTTATCCCGAAGTCATACTGATCATTTTGAACGATCCACTCATATTCATCCTTTGTGTCGATCCGGACCGGAATAATATCCTTCTCTTCCTTCCCTGTGGGATAGAGGCAGAAATCTTTGGCAAAATAGTTACCTTCTGTCTCTTCGGCTTCTGCCGCGGCAGTCATGCCGGCGTCAGCTTCTTCCGCAGCCGCAGTCATACCGGCTTCTGCAGTCTCCGGGTCCTCTGGCTCTTCCAGGTCATCCTCAAGATCTGCAAGGATATCTGCAGTATGATCGTAATCCTCTTCTTTCTCAGGGTATCCGGCTATCGTAAAACGGAGCTCATCCGCAGTGTTTAAATCATATTTTTCAAATGAGGTTCTTTGCAGCGGGATGGCCGCCTTCACTCCCCCACTGTCTCCCGGCCTTTCCTGACCAGGTCCTGCCAGCTGTATCTGGGGGCGATACAGGGGACATCCTCCCCGTTCCCGATGAGCAGGGTATCGGTCTGAGGATTGTAATTTCTGACATTGTCGATGACAGTCTCCACCTCCCCTGTCTCCAGGGAAAAGACGAAAGCCTGGGTCAGGTAGTGGAGCAGGACCTTGTGGTCCTGCAAGGCATAGGCGGGATAGATCTGCGCCGAGTTCATGTTGTAAGCGAACTGAACCGACCTGTCCACAGGGAGGAGGATGTCGATCCCGTCCTGCGGGATCAGGAAGCGGACCTGGTAGCCGCGCTCCTCCACAAGGAAAGGCTTTTCGCCCAGAAAGCCGATTCCCCTTACCAGGGCCTCCGGGTTCGTGTCGATGGTCCTGAGACTTCCATCATCCATGAGGACCCGAGGGCCAAGATCCGTACTCAGAAGGGCCGTCTGGCTTCCGCCGGCGGACCAGCTGATCGCCGGGCTGATCCCCGACTCCTTCAGTCCGTTTATCTCCATGGTCTCCATTTTTTTCCAGTCCGTCACCAGAAGGCTGAGTTCTAAAGCAGAGTCGTTGATGCGGCTGCAGAGGGTGGTGTTTCCGTCGGGATTTACAGAGATTTCTCTCAACCAGCTATCGCGATCCCTGTCATGAAAGTCTGACAGGTACAGGGTCTGCACGGTCCCTTCGGAAATGGAATAGCGGACCAGCCATCCCTCCTCCTCCCCGTCATCTATGGCCAGGAGAACCAGAGCGTCGCCTCCGACCGCAAAGCTGAAGCTGTTCCATCGCTTATTCCCGGGGATATTCTGCATCAGGTTTTTGACCGTCTCCATGCTGCCGTCCGAGAGGTCGATGATCCTCCAGGTCTCCTCCGGGGCGGGAAGGCCCTGAGCAGACCGGATGGCCAGCGTCCGACCGTCATAAATATAGTCCCGGAATACCAGATGCTTCTCATCGGATGTCATACCGGCATAAGCGATGTTTTCACCGACTGCGGTCTCCCACCGGCTTTGCCCCGTCCGGGCATCCACGCAGCGCAGGCAGCCATTTTCCTCCAGCACAAAGCGGTCTCCGGCCGATATGTCAAAGTCGTAGTCCCATTGGCTGCCGGTGATGACCGTTCTGACATCGGAATCCTTTTCTGTCCCGTTCTTATCTTCTGCAGACGTGGAAAGTGCGAGCAGGTCCGGGTCAAAAAGTTCACGGCTGAAGACACAGATCCGGTCCTCCGAAGTATCCCGGTCCTCCTCGTCCCTGAGGGAAAAGTATTGGCCTCCGGCCTCTTTGACCTGCGCGAGCGAATCCGGGAAAACACCGTCCTTTTTCAGGATTTCCCCGGTGGAAAAGCAGTAGAAGGCCCTGGACCCGTCCTGCAGGATGGCCGTCAGTGCCTCCTGGCCCTGGAAATCCCCTGTGTTTACATAGACCATGAGACCTGGCAGGTCAAAGGAATAGAGGCGCTTTCCCGTCTCCTGGGCCAGGATGTCCACATGGGTCCCCGCCGACAAAAGGCAGGCCTTCTGTCCTTCGATCTCCAGGTCCGGCAGAAGGCCGGTCTTGTAATCCTGGGTACAGCTGCTCTTCTTCTCCCACAGGATCCTGCCTGTCCGCGGATCTGCACAGAGGATCCGGAAGCTTTCTTCTCCGGTCCCCGTATAGCAGTAAGCGGTGCCGTCTTCATAACTGTATTGGTGCCACCCTTCCGGCCCCTCATAGGCCGCGCAAAGGACGAGGCCGTCTTCTGTGGAAACAAAATCCCTGATCCGCTCCGCTTCCGCCAGGAGGGTCTCCTCTCCCGTGGACGGGTCCAGGGCATACAGAGCCTGCACGGGTCCGGACCCTTCAGCGGGGCCGCCGCTTTCGTACGGAGCAGCCTCCATATTCTGTGCATCCGCAGCCGGATCTGCTGCCGGGGACGGATCACCGGAAGCCCCGGCCGACTCTGCCTCCGTGGACGGTTCTCCGCCTGTCACAGCTGTTCCTGCCGCCGGAGATGAATTTCCAGAAGCCCCGGCCGATTCTGCCGCTGGGGACGGATCAGTGTCATCTGACTCCTGCAGACTTGCCGCAATGAAATCCGGTTCATTCTCCTGCGCATCAGTGTTCAGCATATAGATCAGGCGGCCGGTCTCTCTTGTGACAGCTGCTTCGTACACGTAGGCCCTGTGGCCGGGATCCGGCTCTGCTTCGATCCGCCTGCTGTAAATGAGCTCCCCGTCCCCCGACCGCCGCAGCTGCAGCTCCTGTTCGTTATAAGTGCCAAGCGCGCAAACAACGATCAGGTCTTCCTGCGCATCCAGGATCTCCCAGCTCTGAATACCGGCCTGACTGACCTTCCAGCGCTCCTTCCCGGTAGTCAGATCGATTCCGGTCAGGGTGGTCCCGGAAGATCGGACCAGAATGTCTCCACTCAGCCGCATTGCGCCCTCTGATCCGGATTGCTTCTCATCTTCCCCACCCGGGTCTTCCGTCCTCGAGTCATAAAGGGCCTCTCCCGTGTCCGCATTCCAGACCAGTGTCTCATTTTTCTCACAACAGACAGCCAGATAGGTCCTGTCTTTAACCTGCCGAACATCAAAGGCATGGATCCGGTCCGGGGCCTTATATTCCCCGGTCTGGGCCATGGAGCGGTCGCCTTCCGGTACATAGGCGTCCACGGCCTTTTGCAGGGCCAGCATGGCGGAGGCCGTGACAGGCCGGTCCGTGAGGTCATCTCCGGCAGGAGCCTGACGCCGGCTTTCAGCTCCGGCCGCCCCTGTTGAATGCCCTGTCCCCGCCGGTCTCTCGGCAG
>DGUF01000080.1:17822-18613 GCA_002394525.1 Lachnospiraceae bacterium UBA4317
GGTCTCTCGGCAGAAGCCGTATTTTCCTGAGCTTGTCCGGCAGGCAGAGGCGGCAGGGCATCCAGGGCATAGCGGATGGCATCAAAGCGCTGCCGGCGGGTCAGGGCATTTTCCGACTGGATGGCCAGCCGGTTCGAAGTCTCCACCTGCTGGGCGCGCAGGCTCTGACGGATCCTGGCGCTCGCGACGGCGTAATAGACAGTCACAGCACCCAGGACCAGGACGACCGCAGTAAAAAGGAGGGCCAGGCGCCTGGTCTCATAGCGGCGCCTGCGGTCGACCAGCTCATCATAGGAACAGGCCAGAAGGGCCGCGGCCAGCCGGGGCAGCTCCTGCCGCAGGGCCCGCCTTTTATCCCCGCGAAAGTCACAGGCCAGGGGATGTCCTGTCATCTCCTCTATCCCGTTGAACATGGCGGGCAAGACCTCCTCCGGCTCCCCGTCCACCAGGACCGGCAGGATCTTTGAGGCATCATGGGTCCGGAGAAAATAGAGGATCTCCCGCCGGACCCACGCTGATCCGGCGGCCTCCTCCGAGCAGAGAACGATCATATATTCACTGTCTTCAATCTCCCTCTGCAGCTCCGTTGTAAGATCCGCCCTGGCTCCCAGGTCGGTCGTATCCCGGAAGATCCTGCCAAGCCCGCGTCCGCGAGAGCTGATGTCCGGGCCGGCTTCCGGGATGTTTCCGGTCTTTTTTTTCAGCCTGCGGGGGACCCGGAAGCGCTCCAGCCTTGTCTGCAGGAGGGCCGCGATCCGTTCGTCCTTTTCCGAGTGCCGGTAGGACAGGAA